>JBFLZU010000101.1 GCA_040756155.1 Nitrospirota bacterium
CCGTCCCATTTTTCTTACGCTTTTTTCTTTGTTTTTTCCTTTTTTTCTTTTTCCTCTTTCTCTTTTTTCTTTACATCGTCATAATCCACAAACTCAATGATAGCCATTGAGGCAGCATCGCCAAGACGATTCCTTGTCCTTATTATTCTAAGATACCCCCCATTCTTTTCTTTCATTCGCGGAGCAATCTTATCAAAGAGTTTTACAATCGCATCTTCATTGCCGACTTTCCTTAATGCAAGTCTGCGAGAATGGAGGTCACCCCTTCTTCCGAGTGTTACAAGTCTTTCTGCTATTTTTTTAATCTCTTTTGCCTTGGCTACTGTAGTTTCTATCCGCTCATGCTTAAAAAGAGCGATAATAAGACTCCTGAAAAGTGCCTTTCTCTGATTTGCACTACGACCAAATTGTCTTCCAGCAACCCTATGACGCATATCTATCTCATTCCCGTTTTATTTTTCTATCGCTGCCATTGCCTTCTGTAATGCCTTAACATCAATTTTCATACCGAGGTATAGACCCATCCCCGCGAGTATTTCTTTTATCTCGTTTAGTGATTTTCTTCCAAAGTTTTTAGTTTTTAGCATCTCATGTTCGGTCTTCTGCACCAGATCGGCTATTGTCTTTATGTTTGCATTTTTCAAGCAGTTATATGCCCTCACAGAAAGTTCAAGTTCTTCCACACTCTTGAGAAGATTTTCATTAAAGACCTCTTCCTCACGCCCAGGTTCAACAACAGTCTCCTCTGTCTTGTCCTCATCTTCTGTAAAGATAGATAAGTGGTCCCTGAGGATAGATGCGGCATGACTTACTGCAGACTGAGGACTTATGCTCCCGTCAGTCCAGATCTCCATGATAAGCTTATCATAGTCTGTAGAACCACCCACCCTTGCATTCTCAACCCAGAAATTTACTTTTCTTATCGGTGAAAAAATAGAATCAATTGGTATAACACCGACAGGTTGGTCAGGATCCTTATTCCCCTCAGCAGATAAATATCCTCTGCCCCTTTTAACCATCAGTTCCATCTCAACTGTTGCGTTTTTATCAAGAGTAGCTATATGAGCATCAGGGGTCAAAGTCTCTACATCACTCACAAGTGATATGTCGGAGCTTTTTATCTTGCATGGGCCCCTTGCTTTCAGATGAAGTCTTTTCGGTCTATCTGTATACATTTTAAAGCGGATGTTCTTTAAATTAAGTATAATATCGGTAACATCTTCTACAACACCTTTTATCGTTGAAAATTCATGTACTATGCCATCGATCCTTACAGATGTAATTGCAGCTCCTTCGAGGGAAGAAAGAAGCACCCTCCTTAAGGAGTTACCGATAGTTGTTCCGAATCCCCTCTCGAAAGGCTCTGCATAGAATTTACCATATGTATCAGTGAGACTTTCCGTATCGAAATGAATCTTTTTAGGGAGCTGAAAGCCCCTTTTTCGTATTTTCATATATCCTCCTCAGTGTACCTATAAGGATGTGATACCTCTGAGACGCCTAAGTCCCTATCAAAAACTACTTAATTTACAATTTGGAATAGAATTCAACCACTATCTGTTCCTGTACTGGGAGTATAATCTCATCTTTTGTTGGCAGATGGATTATATGTCCTCTAAGGTTCTCCTTCTCAAGCTGGAGCCACGAAGGTATTCCTTTCGCTTCAACATTCGAGATCGAATCAGCTATCTTCTGTATTTTTCTGCTCTTTTCTGATAGTTCTATAACATCATCCTGATGTAACAGAAATGAGGGAATATTTACTTTTTTCCCGTTGATGATGAAATGGCCATGCCTGACCATCTGGCGTGCCTCATTTCGTGATGATGCAAATCCAAGGCGATAAACGACATTATCAAGTCTTCTCTCGAGGAGCTGAAGGAGGTTTTCTCCTGTTATTCCTTCCATTCGTTCAGCTTTCTCAAAGTAGTTCCTGAACTGGCGTTCAAGCAGACCATATATTCTGCTGAGTTTCTGTTTTTCTCTGAGCTGTAAGCCATAATCTGATACCTTAATTCTCCCTTGTCCATGTTGACCTGGTGGATAGTTTCTGCGTTCTAATGCACATTTATCCTTAAAGCACCGCTCTCCCTTAAGAAAGAGTTTCGAATTCTCCCTTCTACACAGCCTGCAAAGAGGCCCAATATATCTTGCCAAGTTATCCTCCTCCTATTAGTTCGGAGTTCAGAGTTTTTAGTTCAGAGTTCAGAGTTTTCTTCCGAACTCCTAACTCCAAACTCTATACTCTCCTCCTTTTCGGGGGTTTACATCCATTATGTGGAACAGGTGTAACATCCTTTATAAGTGATACCTCAAGACCTGCTGATTGAAGTGCTCTAATTGCAGATTCCCTTCCTGCACCTGGTCCCTTTACATATACGTCTACCTGTTTCATGCCATGAGAAAGAGCCTTTTTTGCTGCTGCCATTGAAGCCATCTGTGCTGCGTATGGAGTACTTTTCCTGGAGCCCTTAAACCCCTGATTTCCCGCACTTGCCCATGATATGACATTTCCATTTATATCCGTAATAGTAATTATGGTATTGTTGAATGATGCCTGAATATGCACAATACCATTCAGTATATCCTTTTTTTTCTCTTTTGCCATAACCTAACTCCTCAAAGATTTCTATGAGACCTTTTTCCTTCCACCTATAGGTTTTCTTGGACCTTTTCGTGTTCTTGCATTAGTCCTTGTTCTCTGTCCTCTGACAGGTAAACCCTTCCTGTGACGGATTCCTCTGTAACAACCTATATCCATGAGTCTTTTGATATTCATTGAGACCTCGCGCCTGAGGTCACCTTCAACCTTATAATCCTTTTCTATAATTTCGCGTATCCTTACAACCTCGTTATCTTTAAGGTCTTTAACTCGCATATCAGGATTTACACCTGCCTCTTCGAGTATCTTTAAGGAGGTTGTTCTGCCTATACCATAAATATAGGTCAATCCTATCTCAATCCGTTTTTCCCTTGGTATATCAACTCCTGCAATCCTCGCCAACCTTTTCCCTCCTCCTGTCAGTTCGACGATTTTCTTTCACTCACAACTCTGGACTCACAACTCATAAACTGCCTTATCCCTGTCTCTGCTTATGCTTTGGATTTACACAGATTATCCTTACAATACCACTACGCTTAATTACCTTGCATTTATTACATATCGGTTTTACCGAAGACCTGACCTTCACGACAATAACTCCCTTATTTAAACCTGTAAACTATTCTTCCCCTTGTAAGGTCATAGGGAGAAAGTTCCACCAAGACCTTATCTCCGGGTAGTATCTTTATAAAATGCATCCTCATCTTTCCTGATACATGTGCCAGCACTTTATGCCCATTTTCCAATTCTACCCGGAACATGGCATTTGGTAAAGGCTCTAAAATAGTACCCTGTACCTCTATTGCGTCTTCCTTAGGCATTCCTCAGCATTAAATTCGACAAGCTCATTATTGTTAAAACATTATATTTTACCAAATCATTTCGCATTTTGTCAATATTAGAGGGCCATCTGATGTGACTGCTATCGTATGCTCAAAATGTGCTGAAAGCTCCCCATCTACCGTTACCGCTGTCCATTTATCATTCAGGAGGGTTGTCCTGTAGTCTCCTGCATTAACCATCGGCTCGATAGCTAATGTCATCCCTTCCTTCAGCCTGGCACCCTGTCCTGCCTCACCAAAATTTGGTATCTGAGGCTCTTCATGGAGATACCGACCAATACCGTGCCCTACAAAATCCCGTACAACAGAAAAGCCCTCTTTCTCCACAAGTGTTTGAATAGCACAGGAGATATCTGATACCCTGTTCCCGATTATAGCCTTCTCTATCCCTGCATACAGCGATGCCTCAGTAACCTTGAGCAGTCTCAGGGCTTTCAGGCTTACTTCTCCTACAGGGAAGGTAACAGCGGCATCGCCATAATAACCATCTATAATAACACCGAGATCAAGACTGATTATATCACCCTCTATGAGTTTTCGATCCGATGGTATACCATGTACAACCTGTTCATTTATGGAGGTACATATACTGTTCGGGAATCCTCTGTATCCTTTAAACGCCGGCACTCCACCTTTCTTTCTAATAAATCCTTCAACAAGATTATCTATTTCAGCAGTTGTGGTCCCTGGCTTAATTAGCCCTTTAATTTCCTCCAGTGCCTCAGCAACAATCCTGCATGCCCGTGAGATACTCGCTATCTCCTGACGGGACTTCAATATGATCATCTTTAAAAATTACAAATTTAAACCTTAAAATTTAAATACCTTAAGATCCTGAATTCAAGTTCAGGATTGAATTTTGGAATGGTATCAGCCCCTTCTTCCCTTTATTCGCCCTTTCCTGAGAAAGCCTTCGTATGAACGGGTAAGCATGTGAGATTCTATCTGAGAAACAGTATCAAGAGCTACCCCGACGACAATCAGAAGAGAGGTTCCACCAAAATAAAATGGAACATTAAAATTATTGATCAGTATCTCCGGCAATACACATACGACAGAAAGGTATATCGCCCCGCCGAATGTAATTCTGGAGAGCACCCTGTATATATATTCTGATGTCTTCTTGCCCGGTCTTATACCAGGGATAAAACCACCATATTTCTTCAGATTATCTGCAAGGTCAACAGGATTAAATATTATTGCGGTATAAAAATAACAGAAGAAAAATATCATACTTACATAAAGTATCGTATAAAATAGCGTACCTGGAGCAAACTGCCTTGCAATTGATTGGATCCATGGAACTGCTGTAAACCCTGCTATCGTTGCAGGAAACATAATTATAGATGAAGCAAAAATAGGTGGAATAACCCCTGAGGTATTAATCTTAAGCGGGATATGGGTACTCTGTCCCCCATACATCTTCCTGCCGATCACCCTTTTAGCATACTGAACAGGCACCTTTCTTTGACCTCTTTCAATAAATATTACAACAGCGACTACTGCGACTATAAGCACTAAAAGGGCAATTACCAGAAGAAGTGGAAGTTCACCTGTCTTGAATAGCCTTATTGTGTTAATAACAGCATTTGGAAGACTTGCGACAATGCCAGCAAATATGATGAGTGATATGCCGTTGCCTATGCCTCTTTCGGTTATCTGTTCCCCAAGCCACATGATGAATGCTGTGCCAGATGTAAGTGTAATTACTGTCATGAGTCTGAACGCCCAGCCAGGATTCTGAACAAATGCCCCTTCACTCATTCCTTCTAAACCGAGAGCTATGCCGAAAGACTGTATTGCACTGATAAGCACAGTGCCATAACGCGTGTACTGTGTTATTTTCTTTCTACCTTGTTCTCCTTCCTTTGCAAGCCTGCCAATAGCGGGAATCACTACCGTTAATAGCTGGAGGATAATGGAGGCGCTTATATATGGCATTATTCCTAATGCAAAGACAGTGAGTCTTGAGAGTGCACCTCCAGAGAACATGTCGAAAAAACCCATCAGCGCCCCACCTTTTGCTGCAAGGAATTTGCTCAGTTCCTCACCATTTATACCAGGTGTAGGGATGTGTCCTCCGATCCTGTAAACAGCCAAGAGTGCAAGGGTGAAGATTACCCTGCTTTTTAGCTCAGGTATCTTAAAGATATTTTGAAAACTCGAAATACCAGGCACTTATCTTCCTCCAATTAGCTCTATTCTTCCACCTGCAGAGAGTATTTTTTCCTGTGCTGTTTTGCTGAATTTATGTGCTCTGCAGGTAATAGCCCTCTCTATATTACCCTCCCCCAATATCTTTACACCATCTTTATATCCTTTGATAAGCCCTTCGTTCATAAGGATATCAGGGTCTATAAGGTCGATGTCGCTGAGTCTCTCTAAATCTTTAAGATTTACGATTGCATATTCTTTCTTGAATAAATTCCTGAAACCCCTCTTCGGCACTCTCCTGATAAGAGGCATCTGTCCACCTTCGAAGCCGGGACCTTTCCCACCACCTGAACGGGATTTCTGTCCTTTATGTCCTTTGCAGGCAGTTTTACCATGTCCTGAGCCAGGGCCTCTACCTACCCTTTTAGATTTCTTTTTTGAACCTTCTGCAGGAGTAAGTTCATTTAACCTCATTATTCTCTACCTCTCCAGATACTTCACCAGTGTCCCCAGAAATCATTTGATTTTTGGGGTAGGTTTCTTTCTCCCTCAAACTTTTTACACCTTCTGCATCCCTGAGCTTTTTGAGACCGTTGATAGTAGCATTCACAACATTGTGAGGATTATTGCTTCCGAGGGATTTGGTCAGGATATCCTGGACTCCAGCCACCTCAAGTACAGCCCTTACTGCACCACCAGCAATGAGCCCTGTGCCGCGAGATGCAGGTTTTAGTAATACCTCACCTGAACCATAGTGCCCCAGGATCTCGTGTGGAATTGTTGAGTTTTTTAATGGAATCTTTATCATGTTCTTCTTCGCCTTTTCTATCGCTTTCCTTATAGCCTCTGGAACCTCTGCAGCCTTTCCTTTACCAATTCCAACAGAACCTTCTCCATCTCCAACAACAACAAGGGCACTGAAACTAAACCTCCTCCCTCCCTTTACAACCTTGGCAACCCTGTTTATATATATAACCTTATCTTTCAGGTTCGACTGTTCTGAGTCTGACTTCAATTATCCCTCCTCGCAATAAATTCAAAATTCTAACCCACCTTCCCGTGCAGCCTCTGCTAATGCTTTTACCCTGCCATGGTAAAGATAACCAGAACGATCAAAGACTACTTTTTTAATACCCAATTTAGCCGCCTTCACAGCTATGAGGGCTCCAACCTTTTTAGCTGCCTCGATATTTCCTCCGTAAATGATAGAGGCACCCATGATTTCTTTATCTATGGTAGAGGCAGAAACGATCGTGTTACCCTTTGTATCATCTATTATCTGGCAATATATGTGCTTGGCGCTTCTGAAGACACTGAGTCTCGGTCTCTCAGAGTTTCCAGATACCCTTTTCCTTACCCTCAGATGTCGCCTCTTTCTCTTGAGTTCTTTATCTGTAACCATCGCTTATTCCGTTAATCGTTAATCGTTCACCGTTTTTTATTTTTTCCCAGCCTTACCCTCTTTTCTCTTAATGGTTTCTGTGGTATATCTAATTCCCTTACCTTTGTATGGTTCAGGTTTCTTTATCGCCCTTATATCTGCAGCAACTTGACCGACCAATTGTTTGTCTATACCCTTTATTGTTATCCTTGTCTGTTTTGGGTCTACCGCTGCGTCTATATTCTTAGGTAGTTCAAATTCTACAGGATGGGAATATCCAAGAGTTAATATAAGCTTCTTTCCCTGAATCTGAGCCTTAAATCCAATTCCTTCAATATCAAGAGACTTTTCATATCCCCTCGATACACCTGTTACCATATTGGCTATTATGCTTCTTGTTAATCCGTGAAGAGCACGATAATACCTCTGATCCATGGGTCTTTCGACGGCTATCTTATTGTCTACTGTTTTGACAATCATCTTTGGATGGAACTCCCATGAAAGCTCCCCGAGGGGACCTTTTACTGTCACCCTATTCTTTTCAACATTCGCTGTTACACCAGCCGGTATATCAATAGCCTTTTTGCCTATCCTTGACATAATTTCTTACAATTGCTACCACACATAGCAGAGTATCTCCCCACCAACACCATCTCTCAGGCACTCTTTGTTAGTTAATATACCTTTTGAAGTAGAAATGATGGCGATACCAGTGCCTCCCATTATTCGTGGCAGTTTATCCTTTTTTGTGTATACCCTTTTTCCGGGTGTGCTTACCCTTTTCAGCCCTGTAATTACAGGTTCTTCCTTTTCTGAATACTTGAGGTAAATCCTTATTATTCCCCTTTGATTACCCTTAAGCATCTTATAATTTTTTATAAAACCCTCTTTTTTTAATATCCCTGCTATCTGCAGTTTTATGTTAGAGGCAGGAATATCTACTTTTTCTTCTTTTATGGCATTTGCATTCCTGATTCTTGTAAGCATATCAGCAATAGGGTCGGTCATCATTTCCTTAGACCTCCAAAATCAATCACCAGTGATGAATTATTAATTAGCAATTGATAATTGTTCATTGTCTTCAGTTACCAGCTCGATTTTGTGACACCAGGTATTTCACCTCTCAGGGCAAGCATCCTGAAGCATATCCTGCACATTCCGAATCGTCTGAGATAACCCCTCGGTCTTCCACATATATTACACCTGTGATATGCCCTTACTCTGAACTTTTGTTCCCGTTTCGCCTTTGTTATTAAAGATTTTTTTGCCACCTTATCTCCACTCTACGAGCCATCGACCGTTGGAATCCCTCAAGAATCTTTTGATTTTTTGAGGTGTCCTTAATCTCTAAAAGGTAACCCTAATAATTTTAACAGCACTTTACCTTCATCATCACTTTTTGCTGTTGTCACAATAACAATATCCATCCCATGCACAGATGCGACCTTCTCATAATCGACCTCTGGAAATACAAACTGCTCCTTTATGCCGAGTGTATAATTTCCTCTACCATCAAAAGCCTTTCCAGAGACACCTCTAAAATCCCTAATCCTTGGAAGCGAAATATTGATCAAACGATCAAGGAATTCATACATCCTGTTACCCCTCAGGGTGACCTTGCATCCGATAGATACCCCTGCCCTGAGCTTAAATCCAGCGATCGATCTCTTTGCCTTAGTTATAGCAGGATGCTGCCCTGTAATGGCTGCAACTTCCTTTACTGCCGAATCAAGGAGCTTGATATCCTGAATAGCTTTTCCCATACCTACATTGATAACGATCTTTTGAACCCTTGGAACCTCCATTATATTTCTGTAAGAAAAATGCCTCATCAACGCAGGGACAACATCTTTTCTGTATTTTTCTTTAAATCTTGGGATATTATCTCTTAACCCCAAAAAGTCCTTCGCTTCGCTCGGTGTACTTTTTGGGGATTCCCTTTCCTCTGTTGTTGTCTTTTTCTCCTTTACTTTCACTTTCTCTTTCACTTTCTCTTCACTTGCTATCTATATTCTCTCCACACTTTTTACAGACTCTTACTTTTTCACCATCCTCAAGGTATCTCACTCCTATGCGGGTAGGTTTATCACATTTATTACAAATTAGCATAACATTTGAGATATGGATAGTTCCTTCTTTTTCTATAATACCACCCTGTTTATACTTCGGGGTTGGTCTCATATGTCTCTTGATAATATTTAACTTTTCAACAATTATCCTTTCTTTTCGGGGAAAGACTGTAAGGACTCTTCCCTTTTTTCCTTTTTCTTTTCCGGCAATCACAACTACTGTATCATTCTTTTTAATTCCCAGACTCATCTATCTCCTTAATCCTTACCCCTTATCCCTTATCCCTTAATTTAAAGCACCTCTGGCGCCAGAGATATAATCTTCATAAAATTTTTCCACCTGAGTTCTCGCGCAACCGGTCCAAATATCCGCGTTCCCACAGGCTCTCCCTGTGCATTTATAATAACGGCAGCATTTCTATCGAACCTTATATGGGTGCCATCAGGTCTCCTCAGCTCCTTTGCTGTTCTTACCACCACTGCTTTTGCAACCGTGCCCTTCTTTATAGCCGCATCAGGTGCAGCCTCTTTTATGCTCACGACAATAACATCTCCTACTGTTGCATATCTTTTGTGCGAACCACCGAGAACCTTTATACATTGAACCTTCTTGGCTCCTGAATTATCAGCTACATCTAATATGCTTCTTAACTGGACCACCTTTATTCAGCCTTCTTTACAATCTCAAGAACCATCCACCGCTTTTCTTTACTAAGGGGACGGGTTTCTACGATAGAGACTATATCTCCAATCTTGCATTCATTCTTTTCATCGTGTGCCTTGAGCCTTGTAATCCTTTTAACGATTTTCTTATACAGCGGATGTTGCACAAGCCTCTCAATTGCTACTACAACGGTTTTATCCATCTTGTTGCTTATTACTTTACCTGTATATCTTTTTCTCTTTATTGTCATGCTGTAATCCTTAACCCTTACCCCTCAATCCTTTTTCTGTAATTATGGTCTTTACCCTCGCTATATTTTTTCTGACCTGGCGTATCCTCATCGGATTCTCAATCTCACCCATGACCTGCTGAGCCCTGAGATTAAAAAGCTCCCGTTTCAGTTCCTTTTCTTTATTTTTTAACTCATCTATAGTCATGGTTCTCAATTCTGTAACCTTCATCACATCCCCTCGTGTCTCTTAACAAACTGAGTAGCAACAGGAAGTTTATGCGATGCAAGACGAAATGCCTCCCTTGCAATCTCTTCTGTAACCCCTGCCATTTCATATACAATCCTGCCTGGTTTTACTACAGCTACCCAGAATTCAGGACTGCCTTTACCCTTGCCCATTCTTGTCTCAGCAGGTTTTCTAGTTATTGGTTTATCCGGGAATATCCTGATCCATATCTTGCCACCTCTCTTTACATGCCTCGTCATCGCTATACGAGCAGCCTCTATCTGGCGACTTGAAATCCAACCCGGCTCTAACGCCTTAAGTCCATATTCACCAAATGTAACCTCTGAACCCCTATAAGATATTCCGTTCATTCTGCCCTTTTGTTTTTTTCTGTGCTTTACTTTTTTAGGCATTAACATGATAAAAAACCCTTTTTAACTTAACCTGTTGACTTCTTTTCAGGAAGCAATTCACCCCTATACATCCATACCTTTACGCCTATTTGACCATAGGTTGTCTTTGCCTCTGCAAACCCATAATCAATATCAGCCCTGAATGTATGAAGGGGTACACGTCCTTCTCTATACCATTCTGTTCGGGCTATTTCAGCACCTCCAAGCCTTCCGGAGCAGGCTATCTTTGTTCCCTGAGCACCGAACCTTAAGGCAGAGGCAACCGCTTTCTTCATAGCCCTTCTGAATGCTACCCTTCTTTCAATCTGTAAAGCAACATTCTCGGCCACGAGCTGGGGGTCTATTTCTGGCTTTCTCACCTCTTTTATCTCGATGCTTACCTGTTTTCTCGTAAGGGATTCGAGTTCTTTACTGAGTCGATCTACCTCTGCACCCCTTTTCCCGATGATTATCCCTGGCCTTGCTGTATATATAAATACCCTTACCTTCTGACTCAATCGTTCTATCTCTATCTTAGAAATCCCTGCATGAAATAGCCTTTCTTTAAGTAATTTTTTAATCTTCAGGTCCTCAAGAAGCAGTTCTGAATATCCTTTCTCTGCAAACCATCTTGAGTTCCATGTCTTAATGATTCCAAGCCTGTTTCCGATTGGATGAGTCTTCTGTCCCAAAACAACCTCCTAAATCATTTTTCACTTACCACGATTATTATATGACTTGTCCTTTTTTTAATTAGATTAACTCTGCCCATCGCCCTCGGCATAAATCTCTTATAAGATGGACCTTGTTCAACATATGCCTTACTTATAAAAAGTGTTTCAATGTCCTTTACGCCCTTCTGTTCAGCATTCGCTATTGCTGAATGGAGCACTCCAGAGACAATGCGTGAGGCATGTTTTGGTAAGAATTTCAGTATATTCATAGCTTCAGTCACCTGTTTGCCTCTTATAAGGTCAACCACCAAACGCGCCTTTCGTGGAGTAATCCTGATATATCTGAGTACTGCCCTTGCCTCCATATTATCCCTTTACAGTCGTTGATTTCTCAGTAGCCCCCCCATGTGCCTTAAATGTTCTTGTGGGGGAAAACTCACCGAGTTTATGTCCGATCATATTCTCACTTATGTATACAGGGATAAACCTTTTTCCACTGTGAACGGCTATTGTATGACCTATAAACTCAGGGGTTATTGTAGATCTACGAGACCAGGTCTTGATCATCTTTTTCTCACCTGAATTGTTCATCTCCTGGATTTTCCTCAGTAACTTTTCATCCACAAATGGGCCCTTTTTTAAAGATCTTGGCATCTTACTTTCTCCGTTTTATAATATATCTATCTGAGGTTTTCTTGCGTCTTGTTTTGATGCCTTCAGGTCTGCCCCATGGCGATACTGCTGGTCTTCCTCCTGAGCTTTTGCCTTCTCCACCACCCAATGGATGATCTACAGGGTTCATTGCGACACCCCTTACACTCGGTCTTTTCCCGCCCCACCTTGATCTACCAGCTTTGCCGATAGAAATATTTTCATGTTCAATATTTCCAACCTGACCTATAGTAGCCATACAGTTTGAAGGCACTAATCTTACCTCTCCTGAAGAAAGCCTGATCTGCACATAATTATCTTCTTTTGCGACAAGTTGTGCTGATGCACCTGCACTCCTTGCGAGTACTCCCCCCTGCCCTTTACGTAATTCAATATTATGTATGGTAGTACCAACAGGTATATTACTGAGTGGCAATGCGTTTCCTGGTTTTATATCAGCATCAGGACCGGATAGAACCACATCATTCACCGATAAACCCAGCGGGGCTATTATATATCGTCTCTCACCATCGATATATTTAAGAAGGGCAATCCTTGCCGATCTGTTAGGATCATACTCGATGCTTTCTACCGTAGCTTGAACACCAATCTTATCTCTCTTGAAGTCTATTATCCTGTAAGCCCTTTTGTGTCCACCACCCCTATGTCTGACACTCATATGACCGGAATTATTCCTTCCACCACTTTTGGAGATGAAGGTAACAAGCGGCTTATAGGGTTTTTTCCTCGTTAACTCTTCAAAAGTAGATACGGTTTGAAATCTTCTTCCTGCTGATGTTGGTTTATACGCCTTTATACCCAAAATCTGTCTCCTTTAAGTTAATTATCAATGATGAATTATTAATTAGTAATTGTTCATTGCTCATTTTTACAGTCCTTCAAGAACCTGAATCTTTTCCCCTGGTTTCAGTGTAACGATAGCCTTTTTCCAATCAGGTCTCTTACCCTTTCTGAGCCTTGTCCTCTTTGTTTTACCAAGAAAGTTCATTGTCGCCACCTTGAGAACCTTTACATTAAATACCTCTTCAACTGCCTTTTTTATCTCTATCTTGTTCGCATCACGTGCCACCTTGAAGACTATCTTATTCTGAGCCTCTTTTATCTTCGAGCTCTTCTCTGTGAGAAGTGGCTTACTTATTATATCGTATGGGGTCTTCATCAGGAGAATATCTCCTCTATCTTCTTGATTGTCTCTAATGTCATGAGTACCTTTTGATGTCTAAGCAGGTCATAGACATTAAGAGAATCTAACCGCACTACAGAGACATTTGGAATATTCCTTGATGCAAGGAGAATGTTTTTCTCTGCCATATCTCCATGTATCAATATAAGGATACTTTCTTCTGTAATCCCGAGATCCTTCAACATAGACACCATGAGCTTTGTCCTATGTTCAGGTATTTCAATCCTGTCTAATACTATCAACTCACCTGCAGAGAGTTTGCTCGAAAGGGCTGAATTCATCGCCAGCCATTTCTTTTTCTTAGGGACTCGGTAGTAATAGTCCTTTGGCATAGGACCAAATACCGTTCCTCCACCCCTCCATAATGGTGAACGAATACTACCTACCCTCGCTCTGCCCGTACCTTTCTGTCTCCATGGCTTCCTGCCACTTCCACTTACAAGACCCCGTGTCTTTGTAGAAGCGGTCCCACTCCTTTTATTGGTTAAATAATTAACTACAACCTCATGAATGAGTGGTTTATTGATCTCAACACCGAATATCTCAGATTTCAGATTTATTTTACCGACAATTTTTCTATGGCAATCTATAATTTCAATCTCTGGCATCTATACACCGCTCACTCTGATACACCTTTTATGATTAATAATCCACCATTTGCACCCGGTATTGCCCCTTTTAAGAGAAGCAGATTTTGCTCCTTTTTAACATCCACTACCTCTATATTTTTTACAGTTACCCTTTCACACCCCATGTGTCCGGGAAGTCCTTTGTTTTTCCAGACCCTTGATGGAAATGAGCTGCTTCCTATGGAGCCAGGGGCACGATTAAACATAGAACCATGGGAACCAGGTCCACCATGATAACCATATCTTTTCATAACACCAGCGAACCCTTTTCCCTTAGAAGTACCAGTAACATCAACAATATCACCTTTTCTGAATATATCTACGGCAACATTATCGTTTATCTTTAAACCAGTCATGCCACGGAACTCCCTTAGATAACGGAACGGCGGAGTTCCTGCTTTCTTGAAATGACCGAGAAGAGGTTTTATAATATTTTTTTCTTTTCTTACTTCATCGAAACCGAGCTGTACCGCCTCGTAGCCATCATGTTCGATGGTTTTTATCTGAACTACACGACACGGACCTGCCTCCACAACAGTGACAGGAATCACCTTCCCATCTTTTGTGAAGATCTGTGTCATTCCTATTTTCTTTCCCAGTATCCCTTTGAATTTCCCCACAGCTTGCTGTGGAGAATCTTCGAAATGTAATGAATTTTTTTGTTTCATATTCGCTCGCTTTTGCTCGCTGTGCATTTTTATCATGACTTTATCTCAACATCTACTCCTGCCGCCAGGTCAAGCTTCATCAAGGCATCTACGGTCTGTGGTGTTGGCTCAAGGATATCTATAAGCCTTTTATGTGTCCTTATCTCAAACTGCTCCCTCGATTTTTTATCTACGTGTGGTGACCTGAGTACTGTAAATTTGCTTATCTTTGTAGGTAGCGGGACTGGACCGGAGATTCTTGCACCTGTCCTTCTGGCGGTATCAACTATTTCCTGAACCGCTTGATCAAGTAACCTGTGGTCGTATGCCTTAAGTCTTATCCTTATCCTCTGAGTCATTCCATTAATCCCAAAAAATTCCAAATCTCAAATCTCATTCTATGATACCTCTTACTCAATTATCTCCGTTACCACACCTGCACCTACTGTTCTTCCACCTTCTCTTACTGCGAATCTTAATTCCTTCTCCATCGCTATAGGGGTGATGAGATCTACTGTCGTAGAGATATTATCCCCTGGCATTACCATCTCAACACCCTCAGGCAGCTTTACCACACCAGTGACATCTGTTGTCCTGAAGTAGAACTGGGGACGATACCCATTGAAAAATGGGGTAT
>JBFLZU010000102.1 GCA_040756155.1 Nitrospirota bacterium
TCTATCCCCCTTAGTAAGGGGGAAATTAAAGGAGGGTCACCGTATGTTAGTTTTGTGTCTGGTTACATTGCTCTTCATTCCTTCGCTGGCTCATGCAAAAACCCTTATTGTAGGGGTTGATTATCCAGCTATCAGCGATGCATTGAAAAAGGCAAAAAATGGGGATGTTATAGAGGTTAAGGCAGGACAATACAAGGAGAGACTCAAGATAGACAAAGCGGTGTATCTTAAGGGCATAAATAACCCAACCATCATTGAAAACGGAGGACATATAGCCACAATAGCGAGCAGGGGTGTTACTATGGAAGGGTTTACAATAGTAGATGAAAATCCCTCATTCCATTTGGAGAGTGCAGGGATATATATCTCAAAGGGAGCTGATGAGGCTGTCATAAAAAATAATCGCCTTCATGGTGTTATGCATGGTGTCTGGAGCGTTGGAGCCAGAGGCATAAGGATAGAAAACAATACAATAGAAAGCAAAAAGGCGCTTGAGAGAAACTACAGAGGCAATGGTATATACCTCATAGACAGCCAGGAAGCGATTATCACCGGAAACAGGATTAATTACTGTCGTGATGGGATTTACATAGAGGTCTCCCATGACGGAAAATTCATAGATAATGATATAAGAAATTCCCGCTATGCGGTCCACACCATGTGGGTTGACAGGTCTGTTTTCAGTAAAAACACAGCTATCGGTAATCTCGTTGGCATAGCAATCATGTATTCAAGACAATCTGAGATTACCGATAATACTGCTGTGGGAAACAGCACACACGGCATCCTTCTAATTCAGGCTATAAGAAGCCACATAGCAAGAAATACAGTTATAGGAAATACCAAAGGGATCTACTTTTACAATTCTGTATATAACAGCATGGACTCTAACCTGATAATGAATAATAGTCTTGGTCTGCATAGCTGGGGTGGCTCTGAAGATAATACCGTCACAAGGAATTCCTTTATAGGAAACGAAATCCAGGTAAAGTTTGTTGCAGGCAGAAACCAGCAGTGGGATAGTAACTACTGGAGCGATTATCTCGGATGGGATATGGCAGGTGATGGCATTGGCGATTCACCCTATGAATCAAATACCGTGGTTGACCATATCTTATGGAGATACCCCGCTGCTAAATTATTGTATGCAAGCCCGTCTTTCCAGCTCCTATGGATACTTGAAAAACAGTTCCCACTGCTCAAGGTTCCGAGAGTTGTGGATACTAAACCATCCATGCTCCCTTCACACAAAGACTGGAAGAAATTAAAGGCTGAATATCCATATGCACCTGAAAAATACTACGGTGAAATAGAAAAAATGCCAATTATCCATTGAGGTAAATGTTAATGTTTGAACTTCTTGATATATCAAAGTACTTTGGAGAAATAAAAGCCGTTGACTCTGTCTCCTTAAAAATAAAAGAAGGGGAAATGCTGGGACTTGTGGGCCCAAATGGCTCGGGCAAGTCAACATTGCTTAAGATAATGCTTGGGATTATAAAACCATTATCAGGTAAAGTCCTATTCAATGGTGAAGAATTGACAGAAAAAGACTGGAAGGCTATCAGGAAAAGGATAGGCTATATGCCTGAGAGGGTTAACTTTTATGACAATCTGACAGGGAGGGAAACCCTTAATCTCTTTGCCAGGGTCAAGTCCTGCAGTTTAAATAATATCTATGATATTGTAAAAAAAATAGTTTTCAAAGACGCCCTTGACAGAAGGGTTGGGGGCTACTCTAAAGGGATGCGCCAGCGGCTAAATCTTGCGCAGGCATTACTTAATGAGCCGGACATTTTGATACTGGATGAGCCCACATCAGGGCTTGATCCTATGGGTACAAAAGAGTTTTATGATATTCTGGATGCAGTGAGGGACAGGAAAAAACTTACAGTAATACTATCATCCCACATCCTGGCTGAGATAGAAGAAAAGATAGACAGGGTGGCGGTCATAAAGAATGGCAGTATCAAGGCTATTGGAGGTCTTGAGGAACTTTATACAGGTTTAAAACTACCGCTAAAGATCTCTATTGCCATAAATGAGAGGGATATGGTTCTGGAGGAATTGTTGAATGAATGGGGCGCTCTTAATATAAGTTACAAAGATGGGTACCTGCATGCCAGTGTTCCAATGGAAAACAAACTCAAGATGCTATCAGCTATTATGGCAAAAAGGGATGGTTTTGTTGATATCTCATTAAGAGAGCCAAACCTTGAGGAGGTGTTCTTTGGTATTCACTGATGCCCTAAGGGCAATAGCCAATAAAGAACTTTCTGACAAACTTAGGAGCAGGTGGGTTACGGTTATTGCAGCAGGGTTTGCTCTATTCACTATTGTTATATCCTATTTTGGTGGGGCCAGCTCCGGTGTTGCTGGATTCCGAAGCATGGATGCAACCATTGCCAGCCTTACAAGCCTTGTAATATATTTTATCCCCCTCCTCGCCCTCACGCTTGGTGGAGGCATAATTGCTGATGAGCGGGATAAGGGGACGCTTGAGATCTACCTCGCTTCTCCCATATCGGTTAGCGAATTCATTTCAGGAAAATTTCTTGGGCTTGCCATTGCCCTCACTCTCTCTACACTGGTGGGGCTCGGCATCTCCGGAATGTTGTTGTTAATCAAACTCGGCATGGATACATTTTTGAGCTATCTTATTTTCATGCTGAATTCGGTTGTCTTGGGACTTATTTTCCTGAGCGTATCTTTTGTGGTATCCATTCTCTTCAGTGAAAGGGTAAAGGTCATTGCGTTCACAGTATTTTTATGGTTATTCTTTGCAGTCCTCTATGACCTCGGGCTGGTCGGACTACTTATAATTACCAAAGGGGCTGTTGGAGCTGATATTTTTTCTGCATTCTTGGCATTAAATCCCGTGGATGTATATCGTATCCTTAATTTCTTATCCATCGGTGAGTTAAGGGTGTTTCTCGGACTTTCATCTGTTGAACTTCCGGCATACATGAAGACACCTGTTCTCTGGATCGTATCCCTGCTGTGGGTCGTGCTGCCATTGGTAGCAAGCTACTACTTTTTTAAAAGGAGGTATTTATCATGACAAAGTATCTTGTAGTTCTTCTAATAGCCCTGCTGCTATTTACAGGAGTAGCGATGGGCTATGAGGTTGTAGAGGTTAAAAATGGTGCAACCATTAAAGGTGTGGTCAGTTTCAAGGGCACTTTACCTGCTGATGAGACTATCGCCATTGACAGAGATGTGGAGGTCTGTGGCAAGGAACAAAAACTCAATAAATACATCATTACAGATTCAAAAATAAAGAATGCGGTTGTCTTTATAGACAGACCCAAGAAAGGCAAGCCTCTTTCTGTTGATACACCGGTTGATTTAACGATAAAGAACTGTAAGGTAGAGCCACTGGTGAGTGTTGGATTCGTTGGTGGTAGATTCAGGTTTAAAAATGATGACAGTATCCTGCATACCCTTCAGCTGAAGCTCTGGCTTGAATACCAGAGGAGGGTATCGGATAGACCATTAAAGGACGGTGCAACCATATATAATATTGCATTTCCACGAAAAGGCAGGGTTATTGAGAAGCCGATTAAGAGATCCCATAGATATCAGCCGGACACAGGATCGATACGTGTAACATCCAACACACATCCATGGATGAGGGGTTATGTATTCGCTTTTGACCATCCTTATGCAGCGGTAACGGATGATAAAGGGTCCTTTGCGCTGGAGAATCTACTTCCAGGCGAATATGCCCTTAGGGTCTGGCATGAGGGTTTTGGAATGCAGGAGAGAAAAATAAAGGTTTCATCCGGTGAGGTTCTGGAGGTCGAGATTGAATTTGGTAAATAAGTTACTACTGATTGCCATATTTTTGTTGATCTCAGCAGTTGACTCTCATGCATTACAGAGAAAGGCTGTTGATTTCAAGCTCAATAACTGGGATGGAAAATTAGTTTCTATGCAAGAACTGAAGGGTAAAATAGTCATCCTCACATTCTCCTACGCTTATTGTTCTGCTATATGCCCTATTATTACCGGACGGCTCTCTTCGCTGGACAGTACGATAGATAGCCCAAAAGGTATGGTTTATCTCCATGTCTCTGTTGACCCGGCTACTGATACGCCTGAGAGGCGAAAGAATTATTTCAATCTTTACGGGATTGATGCTCTGAAGGATGGTAGATGGATGTTTGTCTCGGGTGAGAATAATGAACTCGCAAGGTTATGGAAGTTTTACGGAATAACCATGAAAAAGATTAAAGACAAAAGGTTGCCTGAGGGCTATTACATAGAATATACACCTAAGGTGGTGGTTATTGACAGAAATAATGTTATAAGATTTGAGACAGCCTTTGATTTTTCAGAAGAGGAACTGATCTCTCAGATTCAAAAACTTGCACTTACCGCTCCAGTTATAAGATTCAATAACACGAGATATGAATTCGGCTCGGTGAAAAAGGGGGAGATTGTAAAACATGATTTTGAATTTGTTAATGAAGGAAATGGTCTCCTCAAGATAATTGACCTTATCCCTGCTTGAAGGGCGTGCACCAGCGCTACTGCCAGTTCGGCAGAGATAGCACCGGGAGAAAAAGGAAAGATAACTGTGACGGTAAATACAGCAGTAGCAGTGGTGAAACTTGGAAAGACGAGTAAGACCGTTGAGGTCTGGACAAATGACCATAGTAACAGGATGATAATGCTTTCTCTTACAGGAGAGATTATACCTGCTGAGAAACAGTCGCCAGAATGAGATGAAGATCGATTATCCGTGAGATGAAGAATATGGATTTTTTGATGAATAGAAGGGAATTGTTCATAAGCACCCTGACAGGTATCGGCAGTGTTCTGATCGGTAGTAGATATAGTGATTCAGGCACTGTTAATGACAGTGAGGTTAAAGCTGTAAATCTAAATATAACCTGTACTACCGAGATACTTAATCCTCCAAAGGACAAGGATATAAGGATATGGATCCCTGTTCCACCTGACGACCATGAGCAAGAAATATCTGGACTGACTGTAATATCGAGAATTCCATATAAAATGACAAAAGAGGACATCTGGGGGAACAGAATGTTTTTCTTCAATGCTGACAATTTAACAGCAAAGGATAAGATAGTCGTGAAATACAGGATAAGACGAAAGGCTGGCGGGATTAGTAAAGATTTAAATGAAAAACCAGAAAGACATCTTGAACCATCTGAGTGGGAGAAATGGGATGACAATATTACGGAGTATGTTGATGCCCTTGTTGGTAGTGAAAAGAACCCGGTCAAAATAGGCAAGAAGATCTATGATGCAATTGTTGATAGTCTCACATATGTCCATGAGGTCTGTGGGAGGGGAGTGAGTCAAATTACCCTCGAAGAAAAGACAGGAAGGTGTGATGAGTTCCATGCCCTCTTCAGGAGCATGATGATGTATAAAGGTATTCCTGTAAGGTGGGAACAAGGCATCGCACTGCTTTATCCATCAGTCATTAAAGAAAAAGGTGAATTTGAGGCAGACTGCATAAATGCACATAGTTGGGTGAGGTTTTACATTGGTGGAAACAAATGGATGCCTGCAGATTTGTCAGAGGCAAAGAGGAGACCGGACCTGAGGGATTTTTATTTCGGTAATCTACCTCCAAACAGGATAAAGATGTCAACAGGAAGGGGATTAACATTAAATCCAATGCAGGAAGGGATTATAAACACCTTTCCTTATACATATATAGAGGCAGACGGTGTGCCGTTAATATATGGGCATAACTACAGGAATATAATGAGATATGAGTTGATTAAAATGGAGATGTAAGAAAATGAAAAAGGTAACCATACTAATTCTGTTAAACATTGTATTTATATCTCATGCATACGCAGGAGAAGGTGTGAAGGTTGGCGCACCACCACCTACATTCGTAATGCTGGATGAGAATAATAAGAATATTGATATAGCCACCCTTATAGACAGACCGACAATTATGTATTTTACACACAATGCTTGTTTCTACTGCACACAGATAATAGTCTATTTAAAAAGGGCACAGGCGCAATTCGGGGAAAAGGGTCTCCGCATTATCGGCATTAATGTTATGGCTAAAGACCAGAAGCTTATAAGGGCTTACAAAGAGGCACTTGGCTTTACCTTTCCCATGTTTGCCGGCAACAGGGAGGATGTGCTCAGGGCATATAAGATAAATTATGTCCCTGTGCTTGTGTTTGTAGATGTAAAAAAAATCACAAGAAAGGTGGTGGGACACTATGTACACGAAGATGAACTTCACAGAAATATAAGGGAGATCATGGGTAAACCCCGTTAGAAGACCTTCGCCCTTCTAACGGTAAGGCTCATCCCGTTAGAAATTTTAAATTTCTAAACGGGACTCACACGGGGCATTAAACCCCGTGTTCGCCCCGTTTAGAGATAAATCTCTAACGGGGTTCGCTCCAAAAGGAATTTATCTTTACCCACGCTGCAAGCAGTGGGGCTTTCTAACGGGGTAAATAAAAATTCAAAATGCAAAATGCAAAATTACGGAGGAGGCTAAGATGAAAAGAATTCTGGTATTTGTAATGGCTCTCTCATTATTACTCGCTACAACCTCTTTTGCTTATGAGGTTGTGGCTGTTAAGGATGGAGGCAGCATCAAAGGT
>JBFLZU010000103.1 GCA_040756155.1 Nitrospirota bacterium
TATTGGGAAACCAAAGTCAGGGCTTTTATGCAATCTGTAAGGTATCGCAAAAAATAAGGAGATTATTTTTATTTTAATTTCCGCTAAGGATACTTTTTTCTCTTGACAATAGGAGGCCTTATAAGTGACAATAGGAGGCCTTATAAGTGTTAGGTGCCGGCGGATCTGGTGGACGCTCTAGTGCCCATCGGGGTACTCGCAGGAACATCTTTTTAGACTGCTCGTCTGTGAGTACACCAGCCTCGTGGAGAGCTCGGATCTCAAACCCTGATTGTCTGGCTCCATGAAGGTAGTGGGATACCTCGAGAATAGCGGCAAGCCCAAATAGCAGGCCAATCACCGTACCGCTTTCATTCTTTAAGGCGTCGGGGCTTTTAAAGAGAAGCGCCGTTGCCAACCCTGCAAAGGCCAGTGCCAGATTTCCCGATCCCTCCTTAAGATAAACGAATCTTTCTCGCTGGCTTTTGACGTCTGCCCTTACATCTTTGTCTGCGATCTTCGTATTTATCATGGATAGCCTATTTCTATGTTCGTTATAGGCTTCCGCCCAACTTGGCAGCCGGAGTACCAAGAGAAACTTAAGGGGTTGAGGGCTAGGACTATGCAGGCCAAAACTTTCGCCGAAAATCTGTAGTCCGAGGCCAAGCAGGTAACACACAGGAATAATGATCACGTAGACCACCACTTGAATTGGCCCCTCCAGTTTCATGTCGGGTACAATGGGGAGTTGGTTGACGCCAAACAAATGAAGGAAGGTAAGAAGGACAATAAACCCTGGTGTGACCTTGCCAAGCACATCCCTCATAAAGAATCGCTCATACAGGATCTTTGCTAAGTCGCTCATGGTTTCTCTCCCCTGTCGATCACGAAGTGTTTTGGGAAAAACGTCGATTGGCACCTAACGCCGGAACTGTGCGGCGGCTATCAGCCGTCCGCACGAGTGATTCGTTAGACAGTCATGTTTTACTTATTCATAGATAATATGTTGCGTATCTTTTCAATGTCTATTTTGTTGATCGCAATGTCTAAAGCTTCATTAAGTGCATCAATTCCAGAATTCGTACCTTTCCAATTTGTCCTCTCAGCAGTTCCGGTTACCCTGTAGTATTCTATTGTTTTGTTTTTTATCGTATCTTTTATAAATATATTCAAATCTACATTAGCCACCCACGAACCAGAAAGCCCGCCATGCTTGTCCAAATTAAATGTTATTATCTCTCCCCCCACTGCATACATAAAGGTTTCTGTTTTTTCATTAGAGGAAATCATAATTCCATTTTTCTCAAGATAATATCTAAGTTTTTTTGTCACCAATTCATTTATAGGTCGCTCTGTATCAATACTCCAACCGGTAGCATGATACAATAAACCTTGAAATCCTGTAACAGACCTGACCAATTTAGTGCTTTCCCTTTTATCTTCTAACAACAAAAGAGTAACTTTTGGTGAATTACTGGAAAATGTATAATTTTTCTCCTCTTCAGTAATATTGTAGGTTGATGTTGGTGGGGCAATTGCAGAAGTAATTAATGTTTCAGCACATCCAAAAAGTAACAAGCTAATAACTATTAATAACGCACATAATAATTTTTTTCTCAATTTGCCCCCCTTTTTTAGCTCCTCATTTCAAATAAGTCGCACCTGTGACATATTTCGTCTGTTTGCTCAATGCCGTCTATGTTGATGATTTGTGGCGTGCCTGTTTTTGTTTCAGGGATATCAAATGCTGCTTTTTTCATGATTTCATTATTTCGATTTGGGCATCGTGCTGTATCAAAATATTTGCAGTTTAAATGTGTTTTCTCTTGCGACATTGCTTACTCTCTAATGCTGGTATTGCCTAACAAGTTATTAGACACGATTTATATCCTTCATAATTTCTCGATACGCAATTCCATGAAACTTCTTAACCAACATTGATAACCCCTCAATAGATATCTCAATCTTAAAAACATCAGAACTATCTCTTTGGTCTTTGTCATAGAACTTAACAGTGGTTTTTTTCTCAAACTCAAATTCGTCTTTCCGATGATCAAGATCGTGCGGTACGTTTATTGAAATATTTCCATGCCCCAGCGCATTTCTCATCCTACGTATTGTGTATTTTATTGAAGGTTTCAGTTTCTTTGGCGAATTGTATTTAACGCCAACAAACCCCCATTCAGCAGAGGCATCCTTTATATAATCTTCTGGAAGCAGATCATACCATCGTTCTTTACTAAGCAATATGCTACAATAAAGATACCCGAAGATTGACCCAAGGCAATATGGAACTGAATGTTCTGTATATTTAGTTTTCTTTAGCCATGCTTCATAAAACTCTCGAACTGTTATATCCTTTATTCTTTTATCAAAGATAGCTACCGATATATTTCTCAAAAAATTTAATGAATACATGCTCCCAGAAATAATGTCCATTGCAATCTTGTCGATGTCCCTATCGAATGTAGGCATGACAATTATCCTTCCTTGGAATTAATCATGTGTCTAACAAATAATTATACACTTTCTGTCTTTTACCAGAACTGAGCCTGAAAATCAAGCAAAAACAATAAAATGTTGACAAAAAATATAAAACTGCATATATTATTTCCGACTAACATTACTTTTTGCATGATAGACAGAAAAGAGGATATTTCTGAATGATTAATATCCCAAATGAATTATGGTCCAAATATGGAATGATTTTGGCTAAGAAGACTATTCCTGTTTCATTTCATAATCATTATAAGAAATGGCTGCGATACTATCTTGACTACTGTCATAAATATAAACAACCCTACTCTGACAGCCAATCCCTTAAGAAATTTATAGAGAAGCTGCGGGAGAAGAATCAGTCTCCTGATCAGCAAAAGGAAGCTGTTCAGGCTGTGTCGGTTTATTATGACATGCTGGAGGCAAGTGATTCTGTGAGGCAGTTACGACCCGACAATCAGACCACCCCTCACCCCAACCCTCTCCCCATGAGGGACGAGGGAAAGATAGGGGATGAATGGAAGAAGGCGCATTTGTTGACGGCCTGCTGGAAAAGAAATATAAGGATTGCGGCAAGGAACTCATTTGGCAGTGGTTTTTCCCGGCAAAATCGCTGACCTTCGTGCCTAATGAAAAGGGGTACAGAAGATACCATCTATACGAGACCCATGTTCAGAGGGCGATTAAGGATGCAGTCAGAAAGGCGGATATTATGAAGAGGGTATCGTCCCATACCTTCCGCCACAGCTTTGCCACTCACCTGCTGCAGGCGAATTACGATATACGCACAATTCAGGAATTACTCGGGCACAGCGATGTCAGGACAACAATGGTCTACACGCATACCATCAAGAGCAGCACCCTGAAAGAGGCAAAGAGCCCACTTGATTTTTAAATAGTTTTGACACCCATCTCCTTAAAAACTGCTATGATATAAGAACGATTCAGGAACTCCTTGGCCACAAAAATCTCCAGACAACAATGATCTATACCCATGTGGCTACAAAGAATATTCTTGGTGTAAACCCCGTTAGAAGACTCCGCCTTCTAACGGGAAGGCTCACACGGGGCATTAACCCCGTGTTCGCTCAAAAAGGAAAATTATTTTCATCCCTGCTGCAAGCAGCGGGGCATTCTAACGGGGTAAAGAGCCCGCTCGACAGATAAATGGAGATTTCTATCTCTATTTTTAGAGATTATAAAGTCATACAGGGAAAGAATGTGGTATAATACTCTGAGTGGTATAATACTCTGATATGAATGGTGAAATGCCTGTTATATTAATTGTTGATGATGAAGAGGCTGTAAGGGAATCGCTCCAGTTAATCCTTGAAGATAGATATACAACATTAACCGCTACAAATGGAAAGGAGGCTATAGAGCTTATCGAGAAAAATGATGTGGATATTATTCTTCTTGACCTCTCGATGCCTGTGATGGATGGTAGAGAGGTTCTCAATAGACTCAAAGATATTGCTCCTGATATTGATGTTGTGGTGGTCACTGCTATAAATAGTATTAAGGAAGCAGTAGCATGTATCAGGCATGGTGCATATGATTATATTAGCAAACCCTTTGAATCCGATGAGATACTCTCTGTTGTCAGTCGTATTATTGAAAAACAGCGATTAAAAAATGAAGTGGAATATCTTCGCTCTGAGATAGAAAGGATATGGGGCTTCGGTGACATAATAACCAGAAACCAAAAAATGTTAGAGATATTTAGGATAATCAAGAATGTAGCCTCAGCATCTACGAGTATATTAATTTCAGGAGAGAGCGGAACAGGCAAAGAGCTTATTGCAAGATGCATACATAAAGAAAGCCCGAGATGTAAAGAGCCATTTGTAGCCGTAAACTGTGCAGCCATTCCCTCTGAACTTATGGAGAGTGAATTTTTTGGTCATGAGAAAGGTGCATTTACAGGTGCATATACGAAGATGATAGGTAAGTTTGAATATGCAAATGGTGGGACAATATTTCTCGATGAGATATCAAGTCTCAGGCTTGATCTCCAGGCAAAACTCCTGAGGGTTCTTCAGGACATGGAGATTACAAGGATAGGGAGTTTAAAACCAATAAAGGTAGATGTCCGCCTTATTACTGCTACGA
>JBFLZU010000104.1 GCA_040756155.1 Nitrospirota bacterium
CAGTATCACAATGTAACTCAGGAAGGGCATAGACGTGCTGCCTCCCATTGCCTTTACGGATTTATAAAGCTCCCAGATATTATCATGTACGATGGGCTCGATGCTCTGTTTAGAAAGGTTGGTCGCCATGATGATTCCCTTATCAATGAGCTCCTTTTCAAGTACCTTCGATTCCTGATAAAGGGCGATGGCACTTGTGAGAAATATCACAAAGAGGGTACCACTGCTGATAGTAAGTATCAGTTTCTGTCTGATTGTTAAAAAACGGAATGTTTTCAGGAGACCCATAACTTTATCTCTTAACTGGTTGTTGGTGATTAAGAGTATTCATATAATGGTACATTCTCCTTACGGTGTCAAAAAGCGAATCATCACCTTTGATAAATCCATCCAATAGCATATCTTTTAAGATATTTTTGCCTGCAGGGTCTTTATCCATACCAAGAAAAACAGACCTTAGTTTTCTCTTTAAGTCTACTGGAAGGTTTTTACGCATCACTACAGGTGTGAAACCAAAAGGAGGAGAAATCTCTATAACCTTAGTTTTACTGGTCAATTCAGGATGCAGGATATGCATCAGGTCATATACATAACTATCAACACTAGCGCCATCTACAAGACTATCCCCCACTGCTTCTATAGAAGCAGTATGACTATAGGTCTGCACCCACTTCCTGAAATACTCATTAGGGGAATAACCTGCCCTTGCCAGTCTGTAGCGCGGGAAAAGATAGCCTGAATTAGAGAGGGGATCCGGGTATGCATAAAGTTTTCCCCTTAAGTCCTCTATGGACCTAGCGGGGCTATCCTTAGGAACAACGACATACGAGTAATAATAGGGTTTACCCCTTCTCTTCGGAACGGCTAAGAGTTCCATACCAAATTTCTCCTTCCCTATTACATATGGTAGGGTGCAGACAAAAGCGATATCCACCCGTCCTTGTTCTATTAAATCATTTATCTCCTGATAGGTTTTCCGCTGAACGATATTTGTAGGCATCTTTATCTTTTTCCCTATATACTCGATAAGTCTCTTGTTTAGTTCAACATTTTGCTCTACAAGAACAGGAGTAATGGCAACCTTCAGCGACTGCTCCATCGCCATAGCACCAGTATTAAACAATAAGTATGAGCAGATTGTCAATATAGCGGGGAGAAGAAAGGTCATTCCAAATCCACAAATTTGTCCATTATTATTTTTAAGCAAGATTAATGCCATAACTTAAAATCATTTTAAAATCAGTGGCTTTATAAAAATTTCTATCTCTTAGTCGCAATTCAGGTTGCAAAAATGTAACTTAAATGACTTGAGTAGTTGCAGGAATTTAACTTAGAAAGTCTCTTCATCTAAATCTGCTACGGATACAGGAAAGCCGTATTCCTTGAGTTTTCTCCACAGGGTCTCTCTGCTGATTCCAAGTCTTTTCGCAGCCTCTTTCTTTTTGCCGTATGTTTCTTCAAGAACTCGGGCTATTATCTCTTTTTCAAACTCCTTTAATCTTTCTACCAAGCAAAGGTCTTCGCAAGCCAAGGTGGTGGTACTCTGTTTTACCTTAGTTTCTCTTATTTCGTCTGGCAGACAGCAAGGTTCTACCCTATCGCTCCTACAGAAGGTTACAGCCATCTCTATGGCATGTTTTAGTTCCCTTACATTGCCTGGATAATCATATGCTACCAGTCTCTCCATGGCTGCGGGTGTGACGGTAATGTCAGGCTTCCCAGTCTTTCTGCAGAATATCTCCAGAAAATGATTGACAAGCAGTGGTATGTCTTCTTTTCTGTCTCGTAAAGGTGGAATGGTTATAGGCAGGACATTGAGCCTGTAGTAAAGGTCTTCCCTGAATCTGCCTACTTTTAGTTCATCTCTTAGATTCTTTCCCGTTGCATAGATAGTTCTTACATCGACGGTCAATGGTTCATTTCCACCAAGATGTTCGAAAGTATGGCTTTCAAGAACCCTCAAAAGTTTTGCCTGTAAGGCAAGTGGCATGTCAGCAATTTCGTCAAAAAAAATCGTACCACCATCAGCTACCTCAAACTTTCCTTTTTTCCTGTGGATGGCGCCTGTAAATGCCCCTTTCTCGTGCCCGAATAGTTCTGACTCAAGCAGTGTCTCAGGGATTGCGGCACAGTTTATCTTAAGAAATAGCTTGTCTCTCCTCATGCTTAAGTTATGTATTGCATTCGCTACCAATTCCTTGCCTGTCCCGCTTTCACCGTATATCATTATTGATGAATCTGTTTTTGAAACAACATCGATTGTCTCAAAGATTCTCTGCATGGCAGGACTTATACTAATAATGTGCTGGAATTGTTTTTTCTCCTTTATTTCCTCCCTCAATCTTATGTTTTCGAGCTCAAGCCCCCTCTGTTTTATAAATCTATCTATAACAATGAGGAGCTCCTCTGGGTCAAATGGCTTCGAGATATAGTCATAGGCGCCTTCTCTCATAGCCTCAACAGCGGTCTTTACATCTGCAAAGGCAGTGATTACAATCACCCCTGTATCAGGAGAGATGTTCTTTATAGATTTTAATACCTCAATACCATTAATACCTGGTAGC
>JBFLZU010000105.1:0-14725 GCA_040756155.1 Nitrospirota bacterium
ATAGAATGATAGATGTTTTAAAAAATAAAGGCAGAAACCCTGCAAGAGATATAGTAGAAAATATCGAAAAGGCTGTTGATACCTTTGCAAGCGGCCAGCCGCAATTCGATGATATGACCCTCATGGTGGTCAAGGTTTTATAAAGCATTTCTGCTTTTTGACAATGAGCCAGTAATCTATTGACTGTTATATCTTTTTCTGGTATCTTAGATTTGAAACTGAGGAATATTTTTCATAACTTATGAAAATAGAGCCAGAAATAAATAAACTCACTCAGGCAATTATCGCTGGGGAATCTAAAAAGTCTGTTGATCTGGCTGAAAAACTCCTCAAGGGTGGCCTCCCTGTAGAGAAGCTCATTGATGACGGAGTAACCGCAGCGCTTCGATCTCTGGATGCAAAATGCACAAATGAAGAATTTAACCTCCTTGAAATAATGCTTGCAGGACGAGCCATGATGGCGGTAATGGATGATGTAGTTGCAAGGTATCTTCCAAAATCGTCCCGCATGAACCACGAATCTGAAAAGACCATTGTCTTAGGCACCATAAAAGGCGACATCCATGACCTCGGAAAACATGTGATAAAGATGCTCTTGCGAGCTAATGACTTCAGGGTAATTGACATCGGCAAGGATGTGAATCCTGAAGATTTTGTAAAGGCTGCAATAATGGAGGGTGCGGGATATATAGGGGTGAGTAGCTTAATAACAGTGACTATTCCATACATAAGGGAGATTAAAGATATTCTCTCCAGAGAGGGTTTAATGGATATAAAAGTTATAGCTGGTGGTGCTGCGATACAACAGACAAGGCCTAAAGATCTTAATGTGGATTATGTTGCAAAGGATGCCTTTGATACCCTCCATTATCTTGAAGGAGCAAAGGACAAGTCTATGACCCTCTTAAATTTTTTGCCATGACATCCTATGAGAAATTGCTCAGCGTAATAAATGGTGTGTTACCTGAAGAAAGACCTGTTGCTCCTGAGGTCTTCGGCCTCACAGCGAGAATTAATGGATACAACGTCTTTCAGTATGTGAGTGATGGGAGCGTAATAGCAGAAAGTCAACTTAAGGCGAGAGAGGCTATTGGCTACGATATTTTATTCGCTTTTGCAGACCTATCTGTAGAGGCAGAGGCATTGGGATGCACTCTCCATTACGAAGAGGACGCATACCCATTTATCGAAAAACATGTTCTCAGGGACATGTATGACATAAAGGAATTGAAATTCCCAGACCCTTCAAAGGACGGTAGGATGCCTGTTCTCCTTAAAGCCTGCAGGTGGCTCAGAGAAGCAGCAGGAAATGAGTGCCTTATAGCTGCCTGCGTTCTGGGACCTCTCACCATTGCCTCGCAGCTCATGGGTCTTGAAAGATTTCTCTATCAATTAGCTGATGGACCTGAGAGAGTGGAACAACTTCTGGACTTTACCGAAGAGGTTGCTATAAGGTAAGGTACGGTAAGGCACTTATAAGGGCAGGGGCACATTGCCCTGTCGTCTTTGACCCTGTTGCATCACCTGCTGTTATCCCCCCTTACCTTTTTGACCGTTTAGAAGTTCAGAGACTAAGGAGAATGTATAATTCATTTAAAGAGGAGGGTTCGCCAGTCTCGTGGATAAGTATTGCCGGAGCAACCCATAAAATCATCCCCTATTTTGAAAAGTCAGGAGTGAATCTTGCTACTATAGACTATGTGGTACCCCTTTCAGAGGCCTTCGAACTTGGAGGCAATATCGTGTTAAATGGGAATTTGAAACCTTACTCTTTTGTTTCTGATACTCCACATGAGATAAAGGAGAAAGTAAAAAACTGTCTCAATGAGGCGGAGGGGAAAAGGAATTATATAGTTGGTTCGGGATGTGAAATCCCTCTTGAGACGAGTATAGAGAATGTCCGCGCCCTTGTGGAAGCGGTGAGGGAATTTGACCAATGTCGCTGATAAAACTTAAAAGAGAGCACGCAGGAGAGAAAAATGGTGATAGAGCAGTAAAAGAAAGATGGACTAATACTGCCCTTTCAACGGTTATTAAATTGAATAACATTACAGGTTTTCTTCCGATCAATCTGGAGAAAACCCTAAAGGCAGTAGTTAATGAGACATATAATCTCTTCTGTCCCCAGATATGTTGTATCTTCATGGTAGGACAGGTAGGTAGATTCGAACCTGCTGCATTCAGAACATCCGACGGCTCGATGCCTGATATCCATATCGACTCGACTGTGAATGCCTGTGTCTCTTTGAGGGATGGTTTGCCTTACATAGCCTGCAGTGGAGCAAACTATAGCGCATTATGCCCGAATCGCAAGGTTCCTGATAATGTTTCATCATCTCACGTCTGTATCCCTATGATAACAGGTGGTGATGTGAATGGTGTATTATCCGTATCCTATCAGCCTGAAAGGGTGCTAACCCACGATGAGATGAATGTGCTCCTTTCCATAGCAAACCAGGCATCCATGACTATACAGCGTTATAAGCTCTTTGAGACCCTGAAGAAGGAAAGGCTCGAAATCGAGAAGGCCTACACCGAGATAAGCATTCTCAATGAGAGACTGAAGGAGAAGATAGAAGAACTAAAAGAAGCCAGGTATAGATTGTTACAATCTGAGAAGCTTGTAGCGATCGGAGAGCTTGTAGCAGGATTATGTCATGAGATTAACAATCCGTTAAGCGTAATATTGAATAGGATTGAATGTCTGAGAATGGAATCAAAGGAGATTTTTCTGCCGGAAGGTGTACTTAAGGATCTGGATGTTATCTTTTTGTTTGCTACAAAGGTCTCATCCATGGTGCAGGACCTTTTAATCTTCTCGAGACCACATTCTGTAGAGTTTAAACCTGTAAATATAACAGACATCCTCGAAGCGGTCATAAAAATGCTCGATGGCGACATAAATAAAAGCGGATGTGCTGTCCATACGAATATACCTTTCTCTACACCTGATATTTATGGATGTCCCGAAAGATTAGAGCGGGTATTCCACAACCTACTATCCAACGCAATAGATGCTATGCCAGAAGGAGGAAGGATTTACATAGAGGCTGAAGTCTCCGATGAGAAGCCTGATTTTCTCGAGGTCAAGGTCAGGGATGAAGGTGAAGGGATACCTGAAGAAAATCTCCACAGGATATTTGACCCATTCTTCACAACTAAAAAACTGGGCAGGGGAACAGGCCTGGGGCTCTCCATCTGTTATGGCATTATTAAAAACCATGGGGGAGATATCACGGTAAAAAGTATTGTGAATGAAGGTAGCGTTTTTACAGTATATCTGCCTTTAAAAAGAGTTTCGTCCAGTAACCGGGGGTAGTGTATGTCTAAGGGAAAGATACTGGTTATAGATGATGAAGAAGAGATGCTTGAGAATTATTTGAGACTTCTCAAGAAGCTAAACTATGATTGTATTGCTCAAAAGGACAGTGGTAAGGCGATAAAAGAGTTAGAGCTGCATAATCCTGATGTCATACTTACAGACCTCAGGATGTCTGGCAAGAGCGGACTTGAGGTCCTCGATGCAGCAAAGGAGATCAACCCTGAAACCCCTGTCATCTTAATAACAGCCTATGGAGATATTCCTACCGCTGTAGAATCTATAAAGAGAGGGGCCTTCGATTTTATCGCTAAACCATTCTCAACAGACCAACTCAGGATAGTTCTTGAAAGGGCGATGAAATATAAAATGCTATCCGATGAAAATAAAAGGCTGAAAGAGGAGCTGATGACATCTTCCATGGGTGAACTTATCGGTAACTCTGAGGTTATGCGTGAAGTAAATGAGATTATAAAACGCGTATCCCTGACGGATGCAAATATTCTTATTACAGGTGAGAGTGGGACCGGAAAAGAAATGGTTGCAAGGCTCATTCATGCAAGGAGCCAGAGAAAATCAAAACCCTTTATTCCTGTTGATTGTGTGGCACTGCCAGAAAACCTTCTCGAAAGTGAGTTGTTCGGATATGAGAAAGGAGCATTTACCGGTGCTAATACAAGCAGACCGGGACTCTTAGAGGCTACTCAGGGAGGTACTCTTTTTCTTGATGAGGTTGGAGAGATGCCACTGACTCTGCAGGCGAAGCTTTTAAGGACGATTCAGGAGAGAGAAGTGAGGCGACTCGGCAGCAGCAAGTTCATAGCAATAGATATCAGAATAATATCAGCAACAAACAGAGACCTTAAAAAGAGTGTTTCAGAAGAGACATTCAGAGATGACCTCTACTATCGCCTCAATGTGATCCGTGTCCTTGTGCCACCTCTAAGAAATAGAAGGGAAGATATCCCCTTGCTTGCGTTATATTTTCTGCATAAATTTAACGATATGCACAAAAAGAATGTAAAGGGTATATCTTCAGATGCAATGGTAATTCTTGAGAATTATTCGTGGCCAGGCAATGTGAGGGAGCTCCAGAATGTTATTGAAAGAGCGGTTGTTATGTGTGATGGAGAAAAAATAAACATTAGAGACCTTCCAGAGGAAATCCATAGGACACTACCTCCTGTCTTTGTAGAGACACTCCCATATAAGGAGGCAAAGGAGGAATGGCTTGCCGCCTTTGAAAGGAATTACCTTCGAGCTCTTTTAAACAGTACTTCAGTTAACATTTCCAAGGCTGCTGAAAAGGCAGGAATTAATAGAAAGACTATACATCGTCTCATAAAAAGATATAAACTTGATATTAGAAACAAAGATTAGTTAGTCTTGGGGCATCTCTTAATTAATAGGTAATTCTATCATGAATGTTGTTCCATTTCCCCCACTGCCTCTTACCGTTATATCACCGCCATGCGCCTTGACGATGTTATAGCTAATGCTGAGGTCGAGTCCGGCTCCTTTGCCTATTTCTCCGAAGGTGAAGTGTGGGTCGAACATTCTTTGCCTTAAATGTCGTGGGATGCTTGGACCATTGTCTGATATCTCGATAATTACCCAACCATTCCTTTTATGGGCCTTTATATGTATTTTATCGCCCTTCCCTGAATCGCTAATTCTATGGATGGCATTTGTTATCAAGCTTACCAATACACGCTCCATTCTGATTTTGTCGATGAAAACCACAGTATCGTCAATCTCGATACATGTCCTTATCTTATAGGTTTCAAGAACCTCCCTCACAAGTTGAACTGTTTTGTCAACAAGGGACCTTACATCTGTTTGGTTTTTTTCAAGGACTGGAACCCTTGAAAAGAGAAAGAGGTCACCGACAATATTACTCATCCGTGCGGTAGATATATTAATTTTACTAGCTACTTCCCTGATTCCATTATGGATAGAAGCGATGTCTATCAACAATTCACTGTACTCACTCACCGCTGTCAATGGTTTGTATAATTCATGGGCAACACCTGTAATCGTCCGTGCCAGTACAGAGAGCTTCTCTGCCTGTATAAGCCTTAGCTCCATTTCTTTCTCAGCAGTTATATCCTTTACGACGATAACACAACCTGTCTCCTTATTATTTATAAGTCTCGGGAATGTCCTGAATGAAAACACCCTGTCACCTATAGAGATCTCCATAGAGGAAATACTCTTGTATACATCCTTACACTCAGATACAAATGATTCACCGAGGATTTCGAATATCCCTTTACCTACTGCATCTCTTCCATACATCCTTTTGGCGGCATCGTTCATCATCTGGACTCTGCAATCTCTGTCAAGGATAAGTACCATGTCCTGTATCGAATCAAAGGTGTGTTGCCATTGTTCTGCCCAATCACGAAGGGCTGTCTCCCGCTCTTTGACTTTAGACTCGAGAGTCGAGACCCTCAGGAGGGATATAGTCGAGAAAACGATAAAGAGAGAAAGTCCTAAGAGGATAATAACTATAGCAATATTCTTTGCCTTCTGAAGCTCCTGTGTTGCAGATTTTAATCTCGCATTTGCCAGGTATGTAGCCCTTTCATATGCTGCTTCGACAAAGGGAATAATCTGGTTTGTAGTGGCTAAGAGCTTTTCAGATTGGCGAGCGAAATCTTTTGAAGGCATTTCTATTACAAGCTCATTGACTAACCTCTCTGCATTCTCTATTCGAGCCATTATATGCTGTGGGTGATGACATCCGTAGCACTGACTCACAATGTTCCGGGCTCTTTCAATGAGACCTTTTGTTTTTGCCCTAAAATTACTTCTCTCGATGGATTTATCCAGCTCAAAAATGACATCTTTAAATTCAGCCCGCTTTATCAGGCTTTTTTGTGCCTCGGTAAGGGATTCCACCCTTTCTTTAACTACAATAAGCCTTGCGCCCATGAACAGGATGCCTGCTGTGGTAATGAAAAGATAAAATAGCATAATCACCAAAAATATTCGTCTCATAACCCTTTTCTTAGAGATAGCAAAATCTATTCCCCTTTGTTACTGTTTATTGCATATTATTGCATACCCCTAAGAATTAAGCACTTACAATGGTTCATGCCCTTTGATTACGGATTATGGAACACAATTTTAGGGACACGGCTGTCCCAAAATAATGAGACATTAATGTCCCTGTCAAAAGAGTTACAATACAATCGAAATTTGAGTAGTCATTAGAAAATAGATTATTTGGGGGACATCTATGCCACAAATGTTTTAGTACGAAAAACCCAATTTTAACCTAACCTTTTGGAAAATTAAGCATTTTCTTTTATTTATCTCGATGGCACAATGTTTGCTAATTTTCCTCTAATTTGAGGATAGAAACCTTACCTCCAATCTAAACGCAGAGAATTTTAACTTGACGACAAAACACTTTCAGGTAGTAATCCCAGATTATAAATACTGGCGGCAGAACATAAGGTGCCAGACAGGGTGTCCTGTTAATACCGACTCCAGAGGCTATGTAAGGGCTATAGCAGAGGGGGACTACGAGAAGGCATACTGGATAGCCCGGATGCCTAATCCACTCGCCTCTATATGCGGAAGGATTTGTGGTGCCCATTGTGAGGTGGCTTGCAGAAGAAGGACTGTTGATGCAGCTATCGCCATAAGGGCATTAAAGAGATTCGTTACAGAGAGATTCGGGGTCGAGATTTGCCACGATAAGAAGGATTTCGTCCAGAATTTTGTAGGGAGATTTAAAGAGGATGGCAGTGGAATAATTGGAATTGCAAAAGAGACTGCAAGGCCTATTTCGATCGTTGGCTCGGGTCCAGCAGGTCTTGCCTGTGCCCATGACCTCGCTCTTATGGGATATAAATCCATCATCTATGAAATGGAGAAGGTAGCCGGGGGAATGTGCGCTGTAGGCATTCCGCCATACAGACTTCCGAGAGAGACACTTGAAGCAGAGATTAATGCAATAAGGGCACTCGGTGTTGAAATCCGACTGGGTGTTGAGATCGGCAGGGATATCCCTCTCAAGAGACTTTATGAAGAATCTGCTGCTGTGCTTTTAGCGGTGGGAGCAAATAAGGCAAGAATCCTTCCTATCGATGGTGCAGACAGCAGGGGGGTCTTCGGAGGTGTTGACTTCCTGAGGGATGTCTCTACTGGTAAAGAGGTGAAGATAGGACCAAAGGTGGTGGCGATCGGAGGCGGAAATGTGGCTTATGATGTAGCAAGGACAGCATTAAGACAGAATGGTGTGGAGTCTGTTGCCTTAATATGTATAGAGGATTTCGAACATATGCTTGCTGATAAGATAGAAATAGAGGAAGGAGAGGAGGAAGGGGTCAAAAGATTCAATAGTTATGGCCCTCATAAAATAAATTCGGATGGAGATGGTAGTGTAAGGTCTGTAACATTTAAGAGGGTTATTTCCATCTTCGACAGTGAAGGGAATTTCAATCCCACCTATGATGAGTCCGATATGATAACACTTTCTGCCGATACGGTCTTTTTTGCAATAGGTCAGGCATACGACCTTTCATTTCTTGATGGAAGCGGGCTTGACATAGTGCGGACGGAGAGAGGGACGATAAAGGTTAGTCCAGATAGGGTTTCCACATCTGTCCCCGGGTTATTTATAGCCGGTGACCTTGCCTATGGACAGAAGCTTGTTATAGATGCGGTGGCAAGTGGTAAGGGGGCTGCTATTGCGATACATGAGTATATAAGCAGGAAAACCTTAAAGCTAAAAACAGAAGAGTTTCACCTAAGAGAATACGAACAGGAGGTCTCACGCAATGAGGTAGCACACCCTAAGGATTATGAAAAGATAAAGAGAAGACCTATCCCCACAATCCCGACAGAGGATAGGGTAAAAAATGTCTTCACTGTTGTCGAGACAGGCTTTACAGAGGATATGGCAGAGGAGCAGGGAGGAAGGTGTCTGAACTGTGCCGTTAATACAATATTTAACAGTGAGAGGTGCATCCTCTGTGGTGGATGTGCCGATGTATGTCCTGAGTACTGTCTGCGGATTGTAAGTCTTGAGAATATCAGGGGTGATGAAACCCTTACAGCACTTTATAGAACCAGATATGGTGAGGAACCTGCAGGTAAACCACCCCACCCAAAGGGTGGGGCTTTCTGGTGGGGTGGTAAAGGTTCAGCGATCATAAAGGATGAAGATAGGTGTATAAGATGCGGTCTCTGTGCAAAGAGATGTCCTGTTGGTGCAATAACCATGGAGAGATTTTTATTTAAGGAGGTGTGGGCAAGTGAGTAACGAGACAAATAATAAAGAGGGTGTATCGAGGAGGAATTTTCTGAGCCTGGCGTCCTGGGGGGCTGCGATCCTCGCATCAATACCTGTAGTGGGTGGGTCATTGAGAATGATGAAACCTACTGTCCATTATGAGGAATCAACTAAATTCAAGATAGGAACGACCGAGAACTTCCCTATAGGCACTATAAGAAAGTTGGATGACCAGAAGGTCTTTATACTCTCTGACGATGAAGGGCTTTATGCAATATCCGCTGTCTGCACCCATCTCGGTTGTATCGTCTTTAAGACCGAGTTGGGTTTCCAGTGCCCATGCCATGGCTCAAGATACAATGAAAGAGGTAAGGTTATCGCTGGACCTGCGCCGAGGGCCCTCCCCTGGTTCGAGATAACCCAGGATGTGAATGGGACCATTATCGTCGATGCTTCAAAGGAAGTTCCCCAGGGGACAAAATATAAGTTTGTATAGATGAGGTCTATAAAATGGAAGAGAAGGCTCGGTCAGGGATAGCCAGATTCAAGGAGAATATAAGGTCACTCAAGAGGTCATTCCTCAGTTCCTTTCTGAGGAGTGGCAAGCCCGTATCTGATAAGTCGAGGGCTGAGGTGATAGTCAACAACTTCTTCCTCCATATGCAGGGAGTCAAGACCCACCTGAATACCTTAAGACCTACTTACACCTTCGGCCTCGGGCTTATATCCTTCTTCCTGTTCGTGATTGTTACCATTTCAGGTATCCTCCTTATGGTCTATTACAGTCCATCCATAGAGCATGCCTACAACACTGTCAAAGACATAAACTATGTTGTTTTTGGTGGAAGGCTCATAAGGAATATCCACAAATGGGCGGGTGAGGGCATGATAATCTTTGTTATGCTCCACATGGCGAGGGTCTTCTATACAGGCTCTTACAAGCAGGGGAGGGAATTCAACTGGATTGTAGGTGTTATGCTCCTTACACTCACCATGGGGGTAAACCTCTCGGGGTATATGCTTCCATGGGATCAGCTTGCATATTGGGCACTATTGATAGTAGCGAATATCATAGGGTCTCCGAGGGAGATCACAGACGCCCTCGGAATAACAAGATACTTTGATATTGGAGGCTTCTTCAAGGAACTCTCCTTAGGCGGCACGATTGCAGGGAAGGAGTCCCTCATAAGGGTTTATCTCCTCCATATAATACTTCTTCCAGGACTCATGTTTATATTTTTAGCTGTCCATTTCTGGAGGATAAGGAAGGACGGTGGACTTACAAAACCTGAGACCTTTGCGCCCACGGAGAAGACAGAAAAGACAGGTGGAATCTTTGTGCCCTATAAGACCTATGGATTGATGGCCCTTTCAGAGGGCAAGACACCTGCTGTTGACAGGGATGTGGAGAATTCTGTGCTGAGCTGGCCCCATCTCCTTCGGGCAGAGCTGGCAGTGTTTATGCTTACCCTCGCTGGTGTGATTGTTTATTCCTTCTATATAAATGCACCCATAAAAGAGCCTGCCAATCCCCTTATACCTGAAAACCCTGCAAAGGCACCCTGGTATTTCCTTGGACTTCAGGAGTTGCTTTCATATTCTGCATTCATGGGTGGTGTTGGTCTCCCGGGTATGGCACTCTTGGGATTTGTCTTGATACCGTATCTTGACAGAGAACAAGAGTATGTGGGGATATGGTTTTCGAATAAACAGGGGAAGATTGTGGCCCTTGAGGCACTAATTGTGGGGACGGTAGTTAATATAGGGTTACTCGCTTTTGTGGTCAATTTCGGCTGGTTTAGGAACTGGTGGCCGGATATACCGCAGTTATTGATTACACTGATAAATCCTGGCAATATCTGGGTCGGTTTTATGATCGCCTACTCAATATGGGTCATAAAGAGGACAGGTTCTACGAGGATGGGAGCTATTGCACTGTTTACCATGTTTCTTATTAGCTATGTCATCTTCACTGCTATGGGGACCTACTTCAGAGGTCCTAACTGGGAATTCTTCTGGTCAAAGAGCCAGTGGCCGATACATTAAGAACAGTTAAGAGTTATGAGTTTTGAGTGATGAGTTTTTAATAAAGCGGGAGAGATATGTACACGAGATTCTGCCTGACACTGGTATTACTATCAGCCCTTGTTTTACTTACCTTTACAGCCTTTGCTATCTATGAAGTGCTGATGCCTGAATGGAAAGATTATCAGACCGAATACAGAGATTTACTCATCAAAAAGGCAAAGGATGAGGCTGCAAAGAGAAGAGCAAAGGCACTGGATGTCAAGGTTCAACAGATTTACCTCGATAGCCTGAAAAGGGTTGACCGCTGCACGAGCTGCCACACAGGTGTTGATAACCCCTTGATGGCGGATGCAAAGGTTCCCTTCAAACAACATAGCGGTGACTATTTAAAGAGCCATCCTCAGGAGAGATTCGGCTGCACTGTCTGTCACTATGGGCAGGGTCGTGCCACAAACAAGAGAGAGGCACACGGCGTGATACCTGTGACCCAGTGGGATTACCCTATTGCATACCGTCTAAAGACACCCTCACCTATGGTGGAGTACCCTGGTGCTGGTCGCGAGATCCACTGGGATTTTCCTATTATACCCTTAAAGTATATCCAGAGCTCCTGTACCCAATGTCACGACCTCAGGTTTATGAAAAGTAGAATGATGGATAAGATTGTGAGGGGTGAGCAGCTCTTCAGGGAGAAGGGATGCAGGGGCTGCCATAAACTTAATGGTGTTGGTGGAGACATCGGTAAAGCCCTCGATGTCGTTGGCTCCCAGCCCTATGCCTATTTCCCCATGAGGTATGTTAAAGGTGAGAAGACGGTCTATGCCTGGCACAAAGAGCATCTTCTTGGTCCGAGTGAGCTTGTGCCTGAAAGTGAGATGAAGGCCAAGACTACAGAGGAAGAGTCAGAACTTCTTACCACCTATGTGTTATCGCTGCGATCAGAAGAGATGCCAAGGAGCTATAGACGGATAAGATATACGCCCCCAGAAAGACCCCGTGACGGCGAGGGATTGTATAAGATGTTCTGCATCGCCTGTCATGCCACAGGTAAGGAGAGCATCTATGACGAGGTCTTTAATCGGACTGTGCCGTCGATAATGAATCCTCCCTTCTTAAAGATCGCCGATGATAAGGAGTTAAAGGCGATAATTAAAGAGGGAAGGAAGGGGACACAGATGACCTCATGGAAGGCAGAGGCTGCAGGGCTTTCTGATACTGAGATTGATAGGATTATTAGGTATATCACGAAAAAGAGACCAAAAGACAGAGCCAGGCCCTTTGAATTTTCGAAATTTAAGGGCGATATGAAAAGGGGCGAGGAGTTATACAATCTCCGTTGTGCCCTCTGCCATAGCCCCAAAGGCGAAGGGGGTTTAGGACTCAATCTCAGAAATCCAGCCGTGCAGAAACTCGTTGGTCCAGAATTTCTTGCAATAACAGTTCGTGATGGGAGGGCAGGCACTCCAATGCCACCTTTTGGCAAAAAAGGTGTTGGGCTTTCAGACCAGGATATAGTTGATGTGGTCTCCTATGTGAAGACGCTTTCAAAGAAGAAATAAGAGAGGATTGGAAATGAAAAGAGCTGTTAAGACATTTAAGAAATCTCACCTACTGCCTGTACTGTCAATTATCCTCTTGATATCTCAACAGATAGGGATTGCTTACGAGACAGAGACCAAAAAGCCTGATCTGGGCAAGAATATCTATGAAGAGCGCTGTATGATATGCCATGGAGCTAAAGGAAATGGCAAGGGTCTGGCGGGCGTCATGAAGAGAGCAGAAAAGAACGGCCGTATAATAAATGTGGAGCCAAGAGACTTCACCATCGGCGTTTTCAGGTTCCGCTCTACACCAACAGGATATCTGCCTACCGATGAAGACTTAATGTTTTTGATTGATAAGGGCATCACAAGGTCATTCATGCCCCCTCATAAAGACCAACTTACAATGGAGGAGAAAAAGGCTGTTATTGGGTATATAAAGACCTTTTCAACAAGATGGAAGGAGGAAGAGCAGGGTGAATCCATACCTGTAAAAAAACCAAGATGGGTTGGCAGCAGTAAATCTGTTGAAAGGGGCAAAAAGGTATACAAAGAGATGAAGTGCTGGGAATGCCATGGAGAGCATGGCAAGGGTGACGGTCCAAAATCAGACAAGATTGAAGACGACTGGGGAAAGCCCATAGTGCCCTTTAATTTTACAGTCGGTGCACTCAAAAGAGGGGCTTCAGCAGAAGATATTTATATAACCTATACCACTGGCCTTGATGGGACAGGGATGCCTTCCTATGAAGACTCATTGGGTGAGGGAGACAGATGGCACCTTGCCTCATATACGCTTAAATTGATGGGGAAGATTAAGTGATCGAAAGAAAGGGGGTGATAATTAAAATTATAAAATGGTGTAAAAGGATGGCAAGTTGTTCTTTAGTTGTTAGCTTAAAAGGTGTCATTTAAATAATGACACAAAAGGGAGGCTAAGGTATGGAAGCGATCAGAAAGAATTTAAAGGTTGGGATGTTGTTTCTCTTAGTGCTTCTGTTGGGTGCGATTGTGGCTACCCTTAGGGGCGCTGATGCCGTAGATACAAAGACTCTTGATCTCGGCAAGAAGGTTTATGAGAACCGCTGTATAATATGTCATGGAGATAAGGGTGATGGTAAAGGTCTGGTTGGTATTATTCACAGATTCCAGAAGAGGGGTGCTGTTCAGACCATATATCCGAGGGATTTTACAACAGGGGTATTCAGATTCCGCACAACCCCTACAGGTTATTTGCCAACAGATGATGACCTCCTAAGAGTAGTAACTAATGGTATTCCCAGGGCATATATGCCATCTCATGAGGATCTACCACTGGAGGAGCGAAAGGCTGTCATTCAGTACATAAAGACATTTTCAAAGAGATGGAAAGAGGAAGAAACAGGCGAACCATTTGTTGTGAAAGCTCCAAAGTGGGTTGGGACGCATGATTCCATAGAGAATGGCAAGAAATTATACGAAGAGATGAAGTGCTGGGAATGCCATGGAGAGCATGGCAAGGGTGACGGTCCAAAATCAGACAGACTAAAAGATGACTGGGGAGACCCGATACTTCCCTTTGATTTTACCACTGGTGCCACAAAGATGGGATTTGCCTCTGAAAATGTGTATACTGCATATACCACAGGTCTTGATGGGAGCGGAATGCCCTCTTATGAAGATTCAATGACTGAGGAAGAAAGATGGCACCTTGTCTCATATACCCTCTTGTTAATGGAGCGTGTGCCAGTTGCCAAAAAATAACTGCATGAAATTGTAAGAAGGAGGTCTGAAAATGTCTAAAAATAAAATTAATAGAAGAAATTTCCTTAAGTTCTTAGGCATCGCTGGTGCTGCGGGAGCAGTTGCCGGCGCAGGTATGATCATGCCAGAAGGTGTCCTTCCTGAATCAACAAAAAGGACACTTCTGGCAAGGGCTGAAGGAAGCAAAGGGAGTCAGAAGTATGAGATAAAGCCTGGTGAGTATGATACATACTATGGATTCTGGAGTGGTGGACATTCAGGCGAAGTAAGGGTCCTCGGCATCCCTTCGATGCGGGAGATCAAGAGGATACCTGTTTTCAATATTGAGTGCGGCTCTGGATGGGGAATAACGAATGAAAGCAAGAAACTCCTGAAAGGTCTTATTGTAGGAGATACCCATCATGTCCACGGCTCTTACAGAAATGGCACATACGATGGGAAATATCTTTGGGTGAATGACAAGGCCAATAACAGGCTTGCGAGGATCAGGATCGATTATATGGAGGTTGACTCTATTATCACTATACCGAATACACAGGGTATGCACGGGACCTTTCCCCAGAGGCACCCAAAGACAGAATGGATTGCTATAAACAGCGAGTTTCAGTCACCTATACCAAATAGAACAGGGGTGCCCCCAAAGGAATATTACGGTGCCCATACCATCGTGGATGCTGAGAGGATGGCTGTTATATGCCAGGTGATGGTTGAGGAAAACCTTGACCTTGCTGCAACGGACTATCAGGGCAAGTATTCCTTTGCGACATCTTACAACATAGAGCAGGGCGTTGTTATCTCAGAGATGCTCGCAGCAGACCACGACTACCTGCTTGTATTTAACTGGGA
>JBFLZU010000105.1:14825-17945 GCA_040756155.1 Nitrospirota bacterium
GATTAAAAGGAAGGGTAATGATGTCATTGTTCGACTTACTGCCAATGCGCCGGTGTATGGGCTGCAAGAGGTAAAGGTAAAGAAGGGCAACAGGGTTACTGTAATCCTGACGGACAATGATGAGATTTCTGATCTTGCTCATGGTTTTGCGCTTTCCAACTACAATATCAATTTTGTCGTCGCACCCTTCCAGACAAAATCCGTGACATTCACAGCAGACAAACCAGGAGTATACTGGGCATATTGCACAAACTTCTGCCATGCACTGCACCTTGAGATGAGGATGCGGTTCATAGTGGAGGCATAAGGGTGCGTTAAGGAGTTCAGAGTTAGGAGTTGACTACCCCTCACCTTTCTCCCTTCTCCCTCTCCCCTCAGGGGAGAGGGATGGGGTGAGGGGGTAGAAGAATTATGAAAAAAGGAATAATATTTTTAATATTATTTTTTTGTCTTTCCTATCCTTTGAAAGGATTCGGGCAGTGGAAATTCTTTGAACACAGGTATAGCTACAAACTGGAGGATGTACTTCATGCCTCTAAGTTTTTACCGAAGAAGGGCTACTGGGAAGGATACAGGAATAATAAGCTTGTAGGTTATGTCTTTATTTCAAAGGACTGGACAACCAAACTTGTTGGCTATTCAGGAAAACATCTTGAAACACTCATCGGCATGGACACAAATGGAAATATCACAGGCGTTAAACTCATCTTTCATTCAGAACCCATAGTCCTGATTGGGCTTAAGGAAGAAAATTATCTGGACTTTATAAAACAGTATAAAGGGAAAAGTATTAAGAATCCAATGTCTGTGGGCAGAGAGGTATCAATGGATGCAATTACAGGCGCTACTGTCACTGCTGTTGTTCAGAACTCCATAATCCTTGAGAGTGCGAGAAAGGTTGCTGATGTGGCAGGAATGATAAAGGTTGCAAAGGGCAGAGGCCACAATCTGAGCCAGAAGTATGCGGCACTTACATGGGATGAACTCAAAAAATCAGTTGCTATTAAAAATCTCATAATAACATACAGAGATCTGGGATTGGAAGGCGAAGACCCATATCTTGACCTTTACATAGGTGTTGTGACACCCCCTTCCATAGGCAGGAATCTCCTTGGAAATACCCTTTACAGGGATGTTATGGGAAGACTGAAGAGCGGTGAGTCTGCAGTAGCCGTATTTTCAAGGGGTAAGGGGTCATTCAAGGGTACAGGCTTTGTCCGTGGAGGGGTATTTGATAGATTTAATATTGAACAGGGTGCAAGGGTTTATATGTTAACTGATAAGGATTACAGAGTCTTATCTGACCTTCATGCAAAGGGTGCCCCTTCCATAAATGAGGGAGGCATATTCATTATCAGAGACAGGGATTTTGACCCAACCGAGAGCTTTAAATTAAACCTTGTGCTGCCTTATCGTGTTTCTGTTACAAAAAGGGAGTTTAAGTCTTTTTATCTGGATTATGAGATTCCAGAGAGATTCATAGAAAAATGATGGATCTGTTAGCAGCATTAAAGCATATCATTGAAGATGCGATTGAGGCACTGAAAATCATCCCATGGATGCAAATATGGACACAGAAATGGGTCTCAATTGTCATCTTTGCAGCATTCCTGCTCCTGTTGATAATGATGATGGTTTTCAAATACAGGCTCGCAAAGAGCCGACAGATGTTAAATATAGTCGCTTACGGGATACTTTCATTCTCCTTTATATATGTTGGACTTTTACTCAAGGCACAACCCACAACTACCAATATAGTTATATTGGTTAATGGAATAAAGGAAGGGGCATTTCCTTTAGGGCTTTATATCATGGAGCCTTTTATATTTCTATCATTTCTTTTTATCTTCCTGACAATCTTTTTATGGGGGCGCGGTGTCTTCTGCGGCTGGCTCTGTCCTTATGGAGCAATGATTGAACTCCTGAACAGGCTTTATATCAGGGTCTTTCCAAAATTCAGTTTGAGACTCCCTGAGAAGATTCACTGGAAGCTTATTTACCTCAAGTATGTCATATTCGCAATTATATTGGGTGTGTCATTCTATAACTTTATACTTTCTGAATATCTTGCTGAGATTGAACCCTTCAAGACCTTTGTATTGAAACTGAACAGACAGTGGTATTTTGTCCTCTACTTTCTTGCCATCACTGCAGGGTCAGTGATAATATACAGGGCATACTGCCTCTACCTCTGTCCCCTCGGGGCTGCATTGAGCATTCCTTCGTTTGTCAGGCTGATACCACTGATAAAACTTAAAAGGCATGAAATGTGCGGGACATGTAATATATGCGGTAAGGAATGCAGTTATCAGGCTATTACGCCACAAGGTAAGATTAAGGACACCGAATGCCTTGACTGCCTTGAGTGCCAGATTAATTTCTGGGATGAGGACAGATGCCCGGCATTGATAAGGCGGAAGAAACTTGAGAACAGGGATGCAGGATACAACCCCCCTCTATCCCCCTTAGTAAGGGGGAAATTAAAGGAGGGTCACCGTATGTTAGTTTTGTGTCTGGTTACATTGCTCTTCATTCCTTCGCTGGCTCATGCAAAAACCCTTATTGTAGGGGTTGATTATCCAACTATCAGCGATGCATTGAAAAAGGCAAAAAATGGGGATGTTATAGAGGTTAAGGCAGGACAATACAAGGAGAGACTCAAGATAGACAAGGCGGTGTATCTTAAGGGCATAAATAACCCAACCATCATTGAAAACGGAGGATGTATAGTCACAATTCGTCCAATCAAGAGAGGAGTGGGTAACGGTTATTCAACCATCATTGAAAACGGAGGACATAACGGAGGACATATAGTTACAATAGCGAGTAGGGGTGTTACTATGGAAGGGTTTACAATAGTAGATGAAAATCCCTCATTCCGTTCGGAGAGTGCAGGGATATATATATTAAAGGGTGCTGATGAGGCTGTCATAAAAAATAATCGCCTTCATGGTGTTATGCATGGTGTCTGGAGCGTTGGAGCCAGAGGCATCAGGATAGAAAACAATACAATAGAAAGCAAAAAGGCGCTTGAGAGAAACTACAGAGGCAATGGTATATACCTCATAGACAGCCAGGAAGCGATTATCACCGGAAACAGGATTAATTACTGTCGTGATG
>JBFLZU010000106.1 GCA_040756155.1 Nitrospirota bacterium
AGAAGGGGGTGAAATTATTTTGTGATAATTATGGACAAAGCTTCAGGACGAGTTTTATAATTTAACCTGGAAAAAGTGGGGAATAAATCTGATACCGGGGTGGGGAATAAAGCTGATACTTGACACCAGAGGTTTTCTTTTGTGGAACTCTATTTCAAGTCTTATTTTTTCCATAACGAGGGTTTCCACCGTATGCTCTGTGAAAAACGCGTCAGAGTTACCTCTACTAAACTATTCACGAGGCAAGAATAATCTTTTGTTCCAAAGTTTCAATGAATCTCCTTCATTTTACTCGCAAAGAGCAGATAACGCCCGCGTTCAGGGGCGGCGGCGCGATAGCGCCGACGTCCCTTGGAACGCGTAGTTAGAACGCGGTTACTCACTGTGCCTCCGTGCGTTCAGCGAGCTGCGGAATCCAGGCCCAACGCTCGAAATCGAAGTAGTGCCGTCGCGAGGGCAATTTGCGTCGGGCTCCAAGTTCATCCCAAAACTCAAGCTCAAGCACCATCGTGACTTGGTCTTCCCGGTTAGCGGATGTGCATTCCGCAATCATTGTACTGACAGACTTTCCCTTCTTTTGGAGCAACGATTCGATCTCGAACCATCCTTGGCTCATTTGCTGTGGAAAAAGAAGCCAAACATCCTTTCCATCATACAGGCCACCTGCGGATATGGGTTCGCCATATACTCGGAAGTTAAAATTGATTTTGGCGCGAACGATAAGCGTACTTGGGTTGTGGAGTTGAACCAGTGTACGACCCGCCTGACCTTTTTCTCCCAATAGTTGCAGACTGTAGGTTGTGCTAAGGACGCCCTCCCGCAACCATCGTTGTTGAGTCACCTTCGCAATTGCATTGGTGTCGTACGCGTACCACACCAAAACGACAAGAGTGAAGGTCAATACCAAGAAATTGCCAATAGCCAGAATATCGACATCTTTTGAACACCATGCCTTCCACGTAACAAACCCAGCTACGAGTAGGACTACGATGGCGAAGGCAATGGCAATTTTCTTCATTGTTGTGCGTTCTAACGGTGGAGCTGAGCGTCGGCACGAGCCTGCTGGACGCCGAAGGCGAACAATGCAGGCTGAGTGACGTTCGCTCCAGCGATTTGATGGGCGGCGAGTCTTTTAATGCCTTTTTATTTCTTTTTCTTAAGAGCCGACCAGCAAATTGCTGGACTGAGTGAAAGCTCAGCTCCACCGATGGGCGGGACGGCTCTTATAATTTATTTTTATTCCTATCGTCCCGCCCATCATTATATTTTATATTGATTCAATGATATGATGGATTATATGTGGCTTGCCTGGGTTTGTCAAGCGAAAACCCTTGAAAATTGCAATGTTTTACAATATAATCATGCATTATTAAATATTATATTGCAGCAATATAATATTGAGGTTTAATTATGTTAGAACAATTCAGGAACTTTTTGTCATTAAAAGGAAGGATCCAAAGCAAATATATTCCGTTTTATTTAAAATGGGTGACGGATTGTTATCGGTTTTTTGATATACCTTTGTCTAATCTAACAACAAACGAGCAAAAATCTCAATTTCTAAAACATCTGAGCAAAAGTCACGAAGACTGGCAGGTAAATCAGGCGGATAATGCACTCAGACTCTACAGCTATTTCCTTTCACGGTCGTCCCCTGATGAAAATGTTCATTTCTCTGCAACAAGGATTAACGACTGGAAGACAATTAAGAAAAAGACTATAGAGGCTATCAGACTCCGACACAGGTCTTATAGCACTGAAAAAACATATCTCGCATGGCTTCGTCAATTTCAAGGTTTTGTAAAAAACAAGAACCCAAATGACCTTGATGGAAAAACCCTTCAGGACTTTCTCAGTTATCTGGCGGTTGAAAAGAAGGTCTCATCTTCTACACAGAATCAGGCTCTAAATGCAATTGTCTTTGTGTTCCGGCATGTTCTTGATAAGGATATCGAGGATGAAATCACGTCTGTCAGGGCGCATCGGCGGCGGCGTCTGCCAGTAGTGCTGACAATTAAGGAAGTTAATAATATTTTTGATGAAATGTCAGGAATTCAACGTCTTATGGCAATGCTTATCTATGGGTGCGGACTACGTCTTCAGGAATGTCTGAATCTCAGAATAAAAGATGTTGACATAGAACAGAGCATTGTAATTGTAAGGTCAGGAAAAGGAGATAAGGACAGGAGGACGGTTCTGCCGGAGATTCTTAAAGACGAACTTATTCACCATATCTCTTCTGTAAGGGAACTTTATGAGCAGGACAGAAGGGATAAGGCAAATGGCGTTTATATGCCTGGTGCACTTGAGAAAAAATATCCAAATGCAGGTAAAGAATGGGGATGGTTCTGGCTTTTTCCATCAAAAACAGATTCGATTGATCCGAGGACACGTATTGTAAGGCGTCATCACACCCATCCTGCAGCGTTACAGAGGGCATTTAAAAATGCGGTCATAAAAGCCGGCATCGCAAAGCAAGCCTCTATCCATACGCTCAGGCACAGTTTCGCAACATATCTTCTTGAAAAAGGTTACGACATCAGGACAATTCAGGAACTGCTTGGGCATAAAAACCTCCAGACCACGATGATCTATACCCATGTGGCATCAAGGAATATCCTTGGAGTTAGAAGCCCTCTCGACAGATAAATGGAGATTTCGATATCAGATTATAAAATCATACAGGGGAAGAATGTGATATAATAGTTTGATATGAATGGTAAAATGCCTGTTGTATTAATTATTGATGATGAAGAGGCTGTCAGGGAATCACTCCAGTTAATCCTCGAAGACAGATATACAACATTAACTGCAATAAATGGTAAAGAGGCTATAGAGATTATCGAGAAAAATGATGTGGATATTGTTCTCCTTGACCTCTCGATGCCTGTGATGGATGGTAGAGAAACGCTTGATAAACTCAAGGCTATTGTCCCTGATGTTGATGTTGTTGTGGTCACTGCCCTGAATGATGTTAAGGAGGCAGTAGGGTGTATCAGGCAGGGAGCATATGATTATATTACCAAACCTTTTGAACCTGATGAGATACTCTCCACTACCAGTCGTATTATTGAAAAACAGCGATTAAAAAATGAGGTGGAATATCTTCGCTCTGAGATAGAAAGGATATGGGGCTTCGGTGACATAATAACCAGGAATCAAAAGATGTTAGAGATATTCAGGATAATCAAGAATGTAGCCCCAGCATCTACGAGTGTATTAATTACAGGAGAGAGCGGAACAGGCAAAGAGCTTATTGCAAGATGCATACATAAAGAAAGCCCGAGATGTAAAGAGCCATTTGTAGCCGTAAACTGTGCAGCCATTCCCCCCGAACTTATGGAGAGTGAGTTTTTCGGTCATGAGAAAGGTGCATTTACAGGTGCATATACGAAGATGATGGGTAAGTTTGAATATGCAAATGGTGGGACAATATTTCTTGATGAGATATCAAGTCTCAGGCTTGATCTCCAGGCAAAACTCCTGAGGGTTCTTCAGGACATGGAGATTACAAGGATAGGGAGTTTAAAACCAATAAAGGTAGATGTCCGCCTTATTACTGCTACGA
>JBFLZU010000107.1:0-8877 GCA_040756155.1 Nitrospirota bacterium
GGCTACTGGTAGACTACCAGTTCAATAGGCTGGATGTGTAAACACCGTAAGGCGCTTAGCTAACCAGTACTAATCAGCCGTGAGGCTTGACCACTACCCACTACCTCAGATACCTCACTACACCAGAGACAAAGAATAATATAAAAAGAAAAGAATAATATAATATAAAAAGAAAAGATTTTAATATACGGTCTGGAACCCCACGAAAGTGGGTTTTTATATTGCGTATAAAAGGATAAGGGGGATAAAAGAGAAAGTGAAAGATAACGATGTGTTTGAAGAGCTGATTGACCTCGGAAAGAGAAGAGGTGTCTTGACCTATGATGAGATAAATGACGCGCTTCCATCAGACTTCTTTTCTCCTGAAGACATAGACGATCTTATGGGTCTCTTAAACAACATGGGTATAAGAATTGTAGAGGCAGAAGAAGAAAGACCAAAAGAGATAGAGGAAAAAGAGTTAGAAGTAATTGAAAGACCCGAAGACCTCGTCCAGACATATTTTCACTCGATGGGCAACATTTCTATTCTCACAAGGGAAGAAGAGATTACCCTCGCTAAAAAACTTGAGGCAGGGGTTGAGGCACTCAGGGGAATTGCTATTTCAACCAGACTCATAAACACCGTGATCGAGGAGACAGCTACCAGCGAATTGGAAGAACACGAAAGTACTCAAATACTTGTTGAAACTGTGATAGAAAGACTAAAACCACTAATAGATAGAGTGCAGGAACTCGAGAGAAAGATAAGATACTGCAAAAACAAAAAAACACTAAGGGAGCTAAAAAGGCAACTCAGAAATATTGAGGAGGAAACAGGCAATAGCACTGAAAGATTAAAGGAATTCGGAAAAAATATTAAAAAGGCAGAAAACTTGATGCAGGGAGCAAAGAATGAACTAATAACACGAAATCTCAGGCTTGTGGTCAATATCGCTAAGAATTATGTTGGAAGAGGATTACCACTCCTTGATCTCATTCAGGAAGGTAATATAGGATTGATGAAAGCGGTTGATAAATTTAAATATGAAAAGGGGTTCAAATTCAGCACCTATGCAACATGGTGGATCAGGCAGGCGATAACAAGAGCGCTTATCGACCAGACCAAGACCATTAGAGTACCTGTGCATATGATGGAATTCTATAATAGGGTTACAAAGGCATCAAGAGAGCTTTCACAGAGATTGGGAAAAGAGCCTACAGCAGATGAGATTGCCACAGAAATAAGTGCTCCTACGAGAAAGGTTATAGAGGTATTCAAGGCAATACAGGAGCCAATTGGTCTACAAACCCCTGTGGGTGATGATGACAGTGTGCTCGGTGACTTCATTGGAGATAAGGAGACACCCTCACCCTATCATGAGGCAGAAACGAGGGAGGTTTCAGAACAGCTTCAGAGTGTTCTCAACACCCTTACACCCAAGGAAGAAAAGGTCATCCGTATGCGTTTCGGTATAGGTATGGAAAGAGACCACACCCTTGAAGAGGTTGGAAGACATCTATCAGTAACCAGAGAACGCATAAGACAGATAGAGGCAAAGGCGTTAAGAAAACTCAAACACCCGAGCAGGATAAAACTCCTAAAAACATTAATAAGCACATAATCCATTACTCTCCTGTCCAAAGTCTCCTGTATGTCATCCATTCTTTTTCATCCATCACCCAGTGTGCATATATAGCGACTCCAGCAAATCCTGCTTTTTGATTCCACTTCTCGAGCCCTGCTATAACACCATATAGCCCGTTCTCTATGTTCTCCACTTCGGGATTATGTACCCTTGTCTTTTTATCGTAGGCTGGAAGTCCGATCAATACCTCACACTGCAAGTTACCACTCACCGCAACAGCATTCAGAATATTCCTCGTCTGATTCTTTATATACCAAACATATGCCTTCTTAAGCGGTATTGATGTATCATATAGCATTGTTACAACCTGATCAACCTCCTTTGCGACATCTTTGTAATACCCTGTGCCCCAGAACCACTTATCATGCCATATGTGAGGAATCCTTATACCTCGCCACTTCATTGAGGCAACGGATAATATTTTCTCGGAGCCTATCATTTCCTTTATGGAACTGAGCAGTCTGATAAAGTTTCTATCGCCATCTCTGAGTGGTTCTATATTGAGATGTATACCATCAAACCCTGTATCTACTAACTCTCTGCTTACATTTCCAATTCTCATAATAACCTCATTTTGACCTATATCAAGATTCCCTTTAAACTCTTTGTTCAGGCCACCTAACCACGCAAGAACAACAATATCTGGCGACAAGACCTTCACTGCCCTGATAAAATACCTCACCGTCTCCAAAGAATACGCTGGGATTTCTCCATCCGTCTTAAGAGGTCCTGCGTGCAAGAATATGTATTTAATATCATTATTCTTTAACCTTAAAACAAGCTCTGATACCTCACTCTCTTTATAATCTCCTGTAAACCACCTGTGTGCCAACCAGATACCATTCATCTTCCTATTGAAAGGAACACCATCACCATTGGGATAAGGTGAATAAGCAGTGTATGCCACAATTATAAGTATCGGCAAACTCAATAGTATAATAAGTAATATGAGGCGAGTCTTTTTCACTAACGACCTATTTCAACGAGGGTATATTCTTTTATCCCGAGCCCCAATCGTTCAGCCTCGTCTATCTGCATCTGATATGGTCTTGGATTCACAATACCAAGGACATCTTCACCAGCAGCAATCCCCTTATCAGAGGCAACAGACTGTGGAAGTGGAAATGCCCTTTTGAGTATGTCTACCGTTGCCTGTTCTATTGCTACAATATCGTCAGATAAGAGTATCCCCTGATCCTGAATTACAGGCACATCTGCAACAGGCATGCAGTCGCATTCTGGCTGTATCTCTGTGAGAAAATTGATATAGATAACCTTCTTATCTTTGAATGTAGAAAGCACCGCCTTAGCGGATTCTGCAAGGGCTTTCTGGAATCTTTCATCATCAGAGGGCAGCATAAGCGCACTTTCGGGACAGACCCTCGTGCATCTACCACAACGCCAGCAATCCTCTTCGTTGTATGTAAACACCTCCCCTTCAAATATAATCACCTGCAATGGACAGATATACTGACATTGCAAACACAATGTGCATTTATCTTTATTCCAGTCGAGTTTACCTTCTCCAAATGTATGGACGCTGCCTCTTCCCTTTTCCCAACCGTAGACCCGGTGTCTGGAACTCATTCCACCCATAGATACATTCTTTATTGCTCCACCGTAGCCTGCCTGGATATGCCCTTTTATATGTGAGCATACTACCATTGCAGGGACATCATAGATCACTGATGCGACCGCAACTTCACCGAGTATCTCTCCTGCAGGCACAAGGATGTTATCATTACCGTATAGTCCATCAGCAAGGATTACTGGCGCACCACAGGAGAGATGGTTTATACCATTAATATTCGCCACCTCGAGGTAGTCAATCCCTTTAATCCTCACGGTATCGGTAACGAATGGCTTAGCACCAGTGTTCTTTATTGCATCAACTATCTTTCTTATAAAGACAGGTCTGATGACCCTGTGTGCTCCCTCAGAGCCAAAGTGAGTTTTGACAGCAACCCATTCATCCTCTTCAAAATATTTAGTTATATCTACATGCCTTAGCAGTGTTTCAAGCTTGCCTGGCATGCTGTATCTATAATCCCATCTTTCTGCCCTTGCGGATGTAAGATAGATAGTGTTCATAATCAGGTCATCCTTTCCTGTTTCTGTTTTTTACGATTAATGAGAATAACCATCGAGGCCACTGCAATTATTATAGAAATCCCCTGTGCGATAGAAATACCGTTATAAAGTATGTCTCTTGCCTCATCAGCCCTGAAGAACTCTATTACGAATCTAAGAATAGAATAAAGGAGTAGAAATAATAAGAAAAGTTGTCCTTCGAATGTCTTTTTTCTTCGCTTAATAACAAGGACTAAGAAGATGAGAAAAGAACCCAGTGATTCGTAGAGCTGTGTTGGATGCAATGGGACGCCAAGCCTCGCAAGTGAATATGGATCTGTGAAGACTACACCCCACGGAAGGTCTGTCTCTCTCCCGTAGCAACAACCTGCAGAAAAACAGCCCCATCTCCCTATCGTCAATCCTATGGCTATAGATGGGGCAATAATATCCGCAACCTTCCATGCAGGTAACTTAGCTTTCTTGAGATAGAGGAGACCCACAGCTATCGCAAGAAAAAGTCCTCCATAGAGGACCAATCCCCCTTCCCATACCTTCAGTATCTGAAGTGGTTTCTTGATATAATACTCATAGTGGGTAATTATATATAGAAGCCGTGAACCAATGATGGCGCTAATAATGATGTATAATCCAAGATCCACTATCCTCGCCTGTTCTATCCCCTCCTTCTTTGCCTGTCTTACTGCGAGGGCAAGTCCAAGAAGAAAACCAGCGGTAATCAACACACCATAGGTATAAATAGTAATTGGACCAATCTTAAACAGTATCGGATGCATAGTTATTTATGCCCCTTATGCGAACCTTTAAAGATATCTAAGATTACCATCAGGACTCCGATCGTTATAGAGAGATCAGCGATATTAAATGCAGGCCAGTGGTATTCTCCTATATAGAGATCTATAAAATCTATGACCTCTCCATAAAGAATCCTGTCTATGAGATTACCGATAGCACCACCCAATATGAATGAGAGGGCAACAATGAGAAGTCTCTCCCTTTCATGGAGTTTATAAATATATACAATAACCACTACAATTGCTATGAATGATACAACAAGAAAAAATACCTCATCCATTCCGTAAAATATCCCGAATGCCCCTCCCCTATTCCTTATATAAGTAAGGTTAAAGAAATCCTCTATCACATATATCGATTGGCCTGAAGACATTACCTCCTGAATAATATACTTGGATATCTGGTCAATAATAACCACAATTGTTGAAATGGCTAAAGCCGATATATATTTGTTCATATTTGTTCACCTGATTGCCTTAAAACACCTGTCACATATTGTAGGATGCTCAGGGTATTTTCCAACATCATTGCTGTAGTTCCAGCATCTTTCACACTTTAAACCATCAGCCCGCTCAATAAGAACCTTCAGTCCTCTGATCTCTGTGCTGGATACTGTCATAGAAGGCGCATCTTTTTCGGGATTCAGGGTTACAGCAGAGGTTATGAAAAGTGTGGGGAGGAAATCTCCGTAGCCTGATAAGAAGTCCATTAGTTCATCAGAAAGATAAAGTGATACCTTTGCCTCGAGGGAATTGCCGATTAATTGTTCCTTCCTGGCTATCTCTAATTGTTTATTTACTTCCTCCCTCACCTTAAGAAGTTTTTCCCATCTCTTATCAAGATCTTCGTCAAGATATTTCTCATCTACAGAGGGCATACGGTAAAGAAATACACTTTCTTCAAGCCCTTTCTCGTCTGGCAGGTAGCCCCTTACTTCCTCTGCTGTAAAAGAGAGTATAGGGGCAATAAGCCTTATCAGCCCATGGAGTATATAGTGCATAGTCCACTGTGCAGTCTTCCTTTCTTTTGAATCAGCCCTGTATGTATATACCCTATCTTTCAGGACATCAAGGTAAAACGCACTCATATCTGCAGCACAAAAGTTATATACCGAATGGAAGATCACATGGAACTCATATTCCCTGTATGCCCTCAAGCACTTTTTTACTAATCTCTGAAAACTTAAGAGCGCCCAGCGGTCTATTTCCATCAAGTCATCGCTAGTAATCTTTACCTCGTCAGGTTTAAAGTCATAAAGATTCCCTAACAGGTAACGACATGTATTTCTTATCTTCCTGTATGCCTCGACCAGTCTCCTGAGAATCTCATCTGAGATACGGATATCCTCTTTATAATCCTGGGCGGATACCCAGAGTCTCAGTATCTCCGCGCCATAGCGATTAATCACCTCCTGAGGGGCAATAACATTTCCTGCAGATTTAGACATCTTTTTTCCTTCACCATCCACTACGAATCCGTGTGTGAGGACTGTCCTATAAGGAGCAATACCATCTGCCCCTACGGATGTAAGCAGAGAACTCTGAAACCATCCCCTGTGCTGGTCGCTACCCTCAAGGTAAAGGTCAGCAGGCCATCGTAGTTCCTCTCTTTCCTTCAGCACCGCTGCATGGCTCACACCTGAGTCAAACCAGACATCAAGGATACCTGTCTCTTTTTTGAATTCTCTGCTCCCGCATGATGGGCACTTTATATCAGGAGGCAGAAACTCTGAAACAGTCTTTGTAAACCATGCATCCGCTCCTTCTTTCTCAATTATATCAGCTACACACTCAACAAGCCTCCTGTCCATCAAAAAAACTCCACAGGGGATACATGAAAGGAGTGTTATCGGAACTCCCCATGCCCTCTGTCTTGAGATACACCAGTCAGGTCTATTCTCAATCATCCCGTATATCCGCTCCCCCCCCCAGTGTGGTATCCATGTTACCGAGCTTATACCTTCTAACGCCTTCTTTCTGAGATTGTTAGTCTCCATTGAGATAAACCATTGCTCTGTTGCCCTGAAGATAACAGGTTTTTTACATCTCCAGCAGTGAGGGTAAGAATGGATGATCTTCTCTTCATATAGAAGTGCACCAAGCTCCCTTAACCTTTCTATTATGCCTTTATTCGCCCTGAAGACATTCTGCCCTGAAAATCGCTCAACCTCTGATGTGAATCTCCCGTGATCATCAACAGGAGATAATATATCGAGACCATATTTAATACCCATCTCATAATCCTCCTGTCCATGTCCTGGTGCAGTATGAACTACTCCTGTCCCTTGATCAAGTGTGACATATTCGCCGAGGATGATAATGGATTCCCTCTTTATAAACGGATGTTCTGCATGAATACCCTCAAGTTCCTTTCCTTTTATGCGATGAAGAACCTCATATTTTTCAACCTTCAATCGTTCCATCACATCATTTAGAAGTCCTTCTGCAACGAGATATACCTCGTTGTTTGCTGATACCGCAACATAATCGTATTCAGGGTGAAGACAGAGTGCAAGGTTTGCAGGGAGTGTCCATGGTGTAGTCGTCCAGATAACAAAATAAACGGTGGACGGTGAACAGTGGACGGTAAACAGTAATTCAGGGTTTTTGACTTTGAACTTTACATAGATCGACGGAGATTCGCGATCCATATACTCCACCTCTGCCTCTGCAAGTGCTGTAACACAGGTAGGACACCAGTATACTGGCTTTCTACCTTTATACACTGCCCCGAGTCCAACAAATTTCCCAAATTCGCGGACGATTGTCGCCTCGTATTTATAATCCATAGTTCGATAAGGGCTTCCCCAGTCTCCGAATACACCAAGACGCTTGAACTCTTCCCTCTGGATATGAATAAACCTCTCCGCATACTCCTTGCAGAGTTGTCTTTTCTCTTCAATAGATATGCTTTCTTTCTTATCTCCAAGTCCTTTATCAACCTGATGCTCTATAGGGAGTCCATGACAGTCCCATCCAGGGACAAATGGAGAAGAGTATCCTTCCATGGATTTAAACTTCACGATTATATCTTTAAGTATCTTGTTCAGGGCGTGCCCGATGTGTATATGACCATTTGCATAGGGGGGACCATCGTGGAGTATAAACACAGGCAGGTCTTTGTTTTTCTGCTGAAGTTTCTCATATATCTTTTTGCTTTCCAAATGCTTAAGTATTTCGGGTTCTCTTTCCGTGAGGTTTGCCTTCATTGGGAAGTCTGTTTTTGGTAAATTCAGCGTTTCTCTATAATCCATGAAAAAATGGTAACATCGCAGTTTCTTTACTGTCAAGTGTTTTTGGGGAGAGTTATTTCATACTTGAATATGGCAACCTCCTGTGATAAGATTTCCACAAATATAGCACTAAGGGTTAGCTTTTCATAAACATAAAATAAACGTTAACAATCGGATTCGGGGGGGATTATTTTTATTTCTTGACAAAGTTTACAATATAAATCATTATATTCTTGCTTTCAAAGGTTTTTGGAGCGGCCCGCAGAGATTTTTGGAAAAGTGGGTTTTTATCGACCAAGGAGGAATGAGGATGAGCACAAAGCTTTATGTGGGAAATCTCTCCTTTCAGGCATCGGAGAGTGAGGTCAAAGATTTATTTTCACAGGCAGGGGAAGTTGAATCTGTAAGAATAATACTAGATTCATATACTGACCAGCCGAGAGGATTTGGTTTTGTTGAGATGTCCTCGAAGGCAGATGCCGAAAAAGCAATAGCCATGTTTAATGGTAAAGAATTTATGGGTAGGGCGCTGACAGTAAATGAAGCAAGACCCCAGCAGAAGAGAGAGCGATTTGGTGAAAGAGGCAGTAGAGGAGGAAAAAGAGGAAGGAGATAATAATTAAGGTTTCTACAGCCTCAGTGTTGATGCTAATTTAATTGCCTCAAGCATGCTTGAGGGATTGGCCTTTCCATATACTATGCCAAAAGGCAGTGTGCCGTGGTTAGGTGATGTCCTTAGAGGCAGTCCTCGGTTACATTGACCCCTTTTTCAAAGCATAACATCTTAAGAATTAGTAAGAATTAGGAACACAGAGTTTAAACATGTCACTGATAGAAGGCTGAGTTTGAAATTTTACCCCGCACCCAGAAAGCCCCGCCTTTTAGGCGGGGTAAAAAAATATAGCAAGGGTGGGGTTTAAAGCCTCACCCGCGCAGTCCTCGCACCCCACGAAAGTGGGGTGTGGGGTTTACTTGCACTGTTTTTTCATAGAAGGCAAAATGGTAAATCTAAAGGACAAGTTCGGAGAAGTGCTTGATAAAATGATAGAATATTGGAAGGAGAAAAGTATATTCTATTAGGTAATAGATATAATTATAAGGAGAGGATACTTAGATGAAAAAGGTACTGTTT
>JBFLZU010000107.1:8977-37548 GCA_040756155.1 Nitrospirota bacterium
AATCTAAAGGACAAGTTCGGAGAAGTGCTTGATAAAATGATAGAATATTGGAAGGAGAAAAGTATATTCTATTAGGTAATAGATATAATTATAAGGAGAGGATACTTAGATGAAAAAGGTACTGTTTCTCTGTACTGGTAATTCATGCCGTAGCCAGATGGCAGAAGGGCTTGCAAGGGAACTTGGTAAGGGTTTGATTGAACCCTATAGTGCCGGGCTTATGCCTGCTGGAGTCAACCCAAGATCTATTGCAGTTATGAAAGAGATAGGAATTGACATCTCAAACCAAAAATCAAAGGCAATAGATGGGGAACTCTTAAGAAAAATGGATGTAGTCATAACATTGTGTGGAAATGCTGAGGAGTCCTGCCCATGGACACCACCTGAGATAAAACGCATCCACTGGCCCATCAAAGATCCTGTTGGAACTATCGGCACAGAGGAAAAGATAATGACTGAGTTCCGAAGGGCAAGGGATGAGATAAAAGAGAAAATAGTGAACTACCTGTCTCTAAACCTATCTGAATAAAGGGATAAAGGGAATTAAAGGGGAAACACTTCCCTAATTTTATTTTTTCTTCCTTACTCAAGGAAGTGATAGAAATATGGGGAAGTGTCCGTTAAATCCATTGATTAATCAATTTTCATGAACTTGAAATAGACCATTGTCCAGTTGCCGAGAATTATAGAAATAATCGTCACTATGCTGGAAATAGCCATTGTTGAAACACCAGTGATGCCTTGGCCGATATTGCATCCTCCACCGAGGATCGCACCTATTCCCATAAGAATACTTCCAAAAAATACAGTAAGAATCTCCTTTGCTGGGGGTGCCTTCCATCTGAACTCTCGTAGACCTATCGCACTTATAGCTGCACCAACGGGAACAGCAAAGATAAAGAATACACCCCATGTACCCCTAAATATTCCTAAAAAGCTAAATTCAGGGAAGAGGGAATGGGAGCTCTTATAAAGGACGGTATAGAATAACTCCCTCAGGGGTGTGGTGATTGCAAGACCTCTCGGGAGACCTCCAAAATAAGAGGATATCCACCATGCAACCACGGTCAATAATCCTATCAGAATCCCGGTCAATGCCCATGGATAGCTTTTAGTATTACTCTTGAAAGATGGCTTGCCTTTCAGGACAAAGATCAGTAGCGTAAGGGAAAAGACTCCTATCGTAATCCACTTTGCTTCTGATCCACCAAAGAGATCCCATAAGGTGGGGTTCTTGTTACCATGAATCTCAACAACAAAACTCCTTAGGAATGTGTAAACTGGACTCAGCAAGCCTTCTGTGGTCATAACTATTCCAAGGAAGAATCCGAGTATCGCTACCATAGCCGCTATCTGTCCCTCTCCAAGTCTGTAAACAACGCCACTTGCACAGCCACCTGCAAGCACTATTCCCATCCCGAATAAAAAACCACCAAGAATGTTGGCTAATGGAACGAACTTCTGACGCAATAGCCCGCTCTTAATTACTTCTCCTGTTTCCTGATCAACACATCTAAGTAGACCAAAATCCTCCATAAGGTTTGACCCGAGGGTTGCTACTACCACAGTTAGAAGATATGCCCTGAAAAGGGTGAAGTCCTGCATGTATATAATGTCCCTGAATGCAGAGTTAATGCAGAAGCGTCCTCTTTGCAGGACAAACCCAAAGGACAGGCCAATGAGGATTGCTGTAAAAGCGGAAACGATGGAGAAGTAACTACTTTGTAACATAAGATCTCCCCCTGTTAAAGAAATTTCTCACAGCCAGTTGTTTTTGCTATAAGAACAGGCATCTTAGCCTTTCTTTCTACATCCCTTGTAACACAACCTGTGATAAGCCTCTGCAGCCTCCCCTTCGCATTACAGCCCATAATTATAAGGTCAACACCTTCCTCTTCGGCAACCTTGAGGATCTCCTCTGTTGGATGCCCTTCCCTTATCAGGGCCTTTATCGGGATACAGCCACCATCCTGAAGTTCCTTCCTATAATAGGTGAGTAGCTCTTCTGCCTTTTTGTCCAGTACCTCCTTATACTCTGTTCCCCTTAGCATCTCCTTCAGGGTAGACATCTCAGCATCTCCAAGCATATCGATCATCCTGGACCTGCCCTCAAGCCTCTCAACATGGAGAAGAATCACCTCTTCTGGAGACTGGACAAGGTTGTGATAGGCACATATCATCGCCTTTGAGCCCTTTGTCTTATCCACTGCAATCAATATCTTTCTCATTCTTTTCACTCCTTTTAACAAATTTTAGGGCAGAAATATCCATTTCTGTAAGATGAGTCCTATAAGGAAAAGACCGAGGATAACCGCTGTGGAGACCACAATGGCAGTATAGGCATCCCGCCAGCTATATGGTTCTTCACATATGATAGGTGTCTTTGCTACAAGCACAGGTACCTTAGCCCTTTTTCCTACATCCCTGCTAACAGAGCCCGTGATAAGTCTATTTAGCCTACTCCTCCTACTGTGACCCATAATTATGAGGTCAACACCTTCCTCTTCGGCAACCTTGAGGATCTCCTCTGTTGGATGTCCTTCCCTTATCAGGGTCTTTATCGGGATATGGCCACCATTCTGAAGTTCCTTCCTATAATAGGTGAGCAGCTCTTCTGCCTTTTTGTCCAGTACCTCCTTATACTCTGTTCCCCTTAGCATCTCCTTCAGGGTAGACATCTCAGCATCTCCAAGCATATCGATCATCCTGGACCTGCCCTCAAACCTCTCAACATGAAGAAGAATTACCTCTTCTGGTGACTGAACAAGGTTGTGATAGGTCGCTAAAACGGACTTAGACCCTTTTGTGTTATCCACCGGAATCAGCACCTTTTTCATCTTCCTTATACTCCTTCTTATACCTTAGAATGTCTGAAGCCCTCAGTCGTGGTTTCCTTCCAATCCTTGACCTCTTCGTACTCCTCCTTTCCTGCTATAACAACAGGTATCTTCGACCTTCTCTCTACATCTCTTGGAACACATCCGGTGATAAGTTTGTCGAACCAACCTCTTCTGTTATAACCAAGGATTATAAGTTCCACATTTTCTTCATGGGCAACCCTAAGGATTTCCTCCACAGGGTGACCTTCCCTCACCACAGTCTTTACATCGATAAGACCGCCACTTTCGAGTTCCTTTCTGTAATAATTCAGAATTTTTTCTGCCTTTCTGTCCAGTGCCTCCTTATACTCTGTTCCCCTTAGCATCTCCTTCAGGGTAGACATCTCAGCATCTCCAAGCATATCGATCATCCTCGACCTGCCCTCAAGCCTCTCAACATGAAGAAGAATTACCTTTTCTGGTGGTCTGACCATATTGTGGAAGATCGATAGTACCGCCTTTGAGCCCTTTGTCTCATCTACTGCAATCAATATCTTTTTCATCTTTTTCCCTCCTTTTAGAGTTTCAAGAGTTTTACAACTCTATATTAAAAGCAAAATTTATACCCATTAAAATGACTAAAAATTTCTTTAAAATTCAAATGGTTAATTTAAGTTTAGCTTTTTGTATTGACAAACACCTGTTAAATTGTTAACATTTGTTAAAAACATTTAACGGTTAATGCATGTTTGAACAATTTTTGAGAAATCCAAGCTTTTTGAGTAATATCTTTGAGACTATGAGAGATGGGGTCATGATCCTTGATGCTCATCAGCATGTCCTATTCTTTAATAGGGCAGCTGAAGAGATTACAGGCTTTCGCAGAGAAGATGTTGTAGGCAATCCCTGCCTCTTTCTTTATCACGATTTATGTATATCATGTGAGGCATTAAATAGATGCAAAATTCAAAAAGATTGTGATCTCTTCAAAGAGGGCTCTGTAAGGAACAGAAAATATGTGATAAGGTCAAAAGATGGGAGGTCAGTCTATCTTTTAAAGAATGCCGTTGTATTGAAGGACAGCAGTGGTGAGATAATAGGAGCTGTGGAGACTATGACGGATATAACTTCATTATATATGAAGGAATTGGAGCTTGAAGAACTGAAACATGAACTCAAGAAGGAATACTGGTTTATGGGGTTATTGGGGAAAAGTACTCTAATGCAAAGATTATACCAGCAGATTCGGAATGCTGCCACAAGCGAGGCACCTGTTTTTATATGTGGTGAAACCGGTACTGGAAAAAACCTTGTTGCTAAGGCGATACATGCCTTGAGCAGACGTAAGGATGGACCTTTTATAGAAGTGAGCTGTGCGTCACTGAATGAATATCTCCTTGAAAGCGAGCTCTTCGGCCATAAGAGGGGTTCCTTTACAGGTGCTATAAGCGACAGGAAAGGAAGGTTCGAGGTAGCAGATAAAGGAACCATCTTCCTTGATGAGATAGGGGATATGTCACCGTTAATGCAGGCAAAGGTGCTTAGAGTGCTTGAAGAGAAGGTAGTAGAACGTATAGGAGACTATAGACCAATTCCCGTGGATATAAGAGTTATTTCAGCTTCAAACAAGGTTTTATATAAACTTGTGGGCATGGGTAAATTCAGGGAAGATCTCCTTTACAGGATAGATTCTATCCTTATCGAAACCCCACCATTGAGAGAAAGAATTGAAGACATCCCCATCCTTACATTTCACCACTTGAAAAAGATCTCCATTGTAAATAACAAAGATATAAGGAGTATAAGCCCAGAGGCGATGGAGATTTTAAAAAATTACAACTGGACTGGAAATGTGAGACAGCTCATCAATGTCCTTGAGCATGCTGCAATCACCTGTAAAGGTGATACCATAGAAGTATCAGACCTGCCAGGCTATCTCTTCCAGAGGGAAAAGATTGACAAAAATAAAAATCATATCGAGGAAGAGAAGATACGCTCTGTCCTTTCAATGTATAAAGGGAATAGAACTCTTACTGCAAAACACCTCGGAATCAGCAGGGTTACTTTATGGAAACGGCTTAAAGATCTTGGTACTTAGCCAGTTCTATTAATCTTTGTCAATGAGTATCAATATAAATGCAAATATGAGAGCCTTTATGGTCTCTAATACCCCGAGCCTTTTAAATCCTTCTTTTTTAACTTTTAATGCTGAATAAAAATCCTCAAGGAGGGGTAAAAATGATAGAAATATCAATTTGCCTGTATAAATCATGACTCCTGAGACAGTGAGAATAATCCCTGAGTAAATCCTGCTTAATAACCTGTATTTTGTTATTGCAAATCTCACTCTGAGCGAACTGGCAAAATAAAAGATAAAAAACATGGGCCAGAGATAGATTTTAGATAAAATTTCTCCGCCAACTCCTGCAGCTATGGCGGATACAAGTCCCATAGTAGCCATCCCTGATGCCTCTGATAATAAAAGGAATCCTTTCCTTCCAAAGATAAAATAGAGAGAGATTAATATTATACCCGCTATGTAGAGAAAGAGCATTGAGGGCTGTATGGAGATAGAATAAAGGCAACCCAGAGAACCTATGGTTATGTATAAAAGAATAAAGGCAAGTTCACTTCTACCTTTTTTCTTCAGAATGTTTGAGAACGGAGTTTTTGCCATCAGGAAGAGGGCAAGTGAAATAAGGAGAATAATAGAAGTTAAATCTATCCTGCCTGCCTTTACTGTTCCAGTAACAAAGGCTATGGCAAATATTATCCAACTGCCGGGTTCCCTTGTATATGGAATATTTAAGCTTCCCATCTTCAGAGGTATTATAACAGTATGTTGGTGTTCATTAGTGTCCAAAATAAGAGATTGCTTTCCATTCGTTTTACTCTGGGCTTTGGCTCACACGCTCGCAATGACAAATTGAGTAATCCCCCCTCGCCCCCCTTTAGTAAAGGGGGATGGGGGATTTGTCATTGCGAGGAGCATTAGCGACGAAGCAATCGCATTAAAGCCAATAAAATCACTATCTTTATATGATATTAAATAAAAAACTATCGAAATCTCTATGACTTAAATCAGGTAGTTGCTTAAATTGTTCCACGTGGAACAATCTTATTTTTTGTTTTCCTTCATCTCTGTTTTGCAGATTTACAGTAAAAGGTATCAGATTTATTACTCGTGTAAAGGGGTTTAAAGATGCGTCTGATACCCTGAAGATTTTTCCTATCTTTTGACAAAGAGCGAGAACATCTTTGAAGAGAATTCTGAAATCTGTTTTCGCATTGCACAATATCTTGTGCAGAAATCCAAAATCTTGTGCAAAACCTTTAAAAGGACTCTCCTGCCACTTTATCATCATTATGTCTGATTATTTTTTAAAAACAAATAGTAATCCAACAAGGTAGACAATCCCAGCCTCTTGGCATCTTTCTTGCCTGCTTTTAAAGATAAAATACTGGAGCTAAATTAAATGCGGTATAATTACATAAAGGTTTCTCTGTTGCTGATAGTTTTTATTTTAATTTTAGCATCTACATCGGAGGCAGAGGATGTGTGTGCCTATGAATGTGGTAATATTCCGATTATGGAGTGTGATCGGGTAACAATTGGCTGCACAGATTTTAAGATTTTGAAGGGATATGCTTTTTACTACTGTATATATCGTAACACTGGGTATATTTTAGTCTTATACAAGCGTCCTGTTGATACTTTTTGGCTTGTTTTGGATTGGGGGTATGAAGATACCTCTGCGGGTAAGCAATTCATGTATAACAGAATGATACAGGTTGCAAAGGATACTGTGCATTGGTGGTGTCCTGATGTTCCAATTATAGAACCTTGTCCTAAATCTACCGCATCTCCATCATCTGGTAGTGTGCCCTGGTGGTGTCCGGTACCTGAGGCAGAGATAACCTTACCTATGACTGTTTATCAATGTGCTCCTGAGTTTAAAATCACTCCACCTGAATACGATTTTACTAAAAAGAGCCTTTGTAAAAAAGGCTGTGCCCTTGCAGCGCTCACCATGGTGTTAAATTACTATCTTAATAAGTCAGGACTACCTATGGTGGATCTTGTGGGTATGAATGAGTGGATGAAGAATAATGGAGGATTTTACTCTGGTGGAGATGTTTACTTCCCTGCAATTTCAAGATACCCAAATGCAAACATATTCTACGATTGGAAAACTTCTAATATAGTGAATACAGATACTATAGACAATGAATTTAAAAATGGTCGTCCTGTAATTTTAACTGTCAAAGGTGGAGGGCATTTTGTTGTTGCGATAGGGAAAGAAAACGACACATATAAGATAATCGATCCTGGCAAAATGCCACAGATAACAACTTTGAAGGAAAAATACAATAATGTGTTTGATAGTATTCGTATTGTTAGACCTAGATAGAAGAAGGGGAGAATTATGAAAAAAACATGTCTTTTTATAAGTATGTTGCTTGTTGCAGAACTGACAATTACAGCAGCATGGGCTGGAGAAAAAACCTATAGTGACATAGGATTACATATATCAACAGATAGCCCTAATGTATATGCACGGCTTTTATTAATAGATTCTCAAGGTAATAAGACAGGATACGATCCTTCAATTGGTTCAGAAGTATCTCAAATTCCTCAATCGCAAGCTTTTAAAGAAAGGATAGATGATGATGAAACTGGAGAACTTGGTGTTGAAGGGTATAATGTGGGAGTTGGTGACCCAATAGCAGGCGAGTATGCCCTCTATGTAATTGGAAATAATGTATCAATTTATCTTTTATCTATTAAGATGTCTGATACTGATAAATATAGCAAGATTCAAGAATCTATTTTTGAGGGTGTAACCGCTACCGGCATGGTTTCTAAATTTAAAATCACCTATGACCCGACCCCTGGTTCAAAATCTACGGTTGTCCGAGTTGCCACCATACAGAGCACAAGACAGGATATAACATTATCATACAATGTTGGCTGGATAACGAATGCAGGGATTGTAAAGAGCCTGATAGCAAAACTTGATGCAGCAGAGAGTGCCATAAACAGAGTGCAGAAGAAAACCACAGCAAATCAACTGAATGCCTTTATAAATGAGGTAAAGGCACAGAGTACATTCCATATAAAGCCAGAGTGCGCAGAGATGCTCATTAAGGATGCGGAATATATCCTCGGGCATCTATAAATTCTTCTTTTGGATAGTCTCCTGCGGACACTCCACTTAAAAACCACATAAATGGATACATCAGGCTGTCCCAAAATGTTATATTGAATTTATTAGATTCTTTGCGGAGCCTGCCCTGGGCGTAACAACGAGATTCTTCCCCTTCCCATTCACTTCGTTCATGGTCAGGGTCAGAATGACAAGCGAAGGACTCAGAATAATAGGATGTGCATTTTGTGCTTATAGGAGAGCCTGACATTTCCAATTCAGTAATTGAAGAGAAAAATGAAGAAAAAGGAGTAAGGAAGACAAAGATTCTTACTCGAAGCTGTAGCAAAAAATCTGACTAATTGTTCCACGTGGAACAATTTTAATTTCTGTTTTCCTTCTTCCCTATTTTGTGGTATAAAAATATATCATGGGTAAGGTCATCGCCATAGCAAATCAGAAAGGAGGGGTTGGAAAGACGACGACAGCCATAAACCTTTCCGCTTCACTTGCTGCCGCAGAGAAGAGGGTATTACTTATAGACATTGACCCTCAAGGGAATACAACAAGTGGATTCGGCATAGACAGGGAATCGCTCCAGATAAATCTCTATCATCAATTTATTGGTGAGGCACAGATGTCTGATATAAGGATAAAGACGATGCTTTCCTGTCTTGATATAATCCCTTCAAGTATAGACCTTATAGGTGCAGAGGTGGAACTTATCGGTAGGGATAACAGAGAACGGATACTTGAAAGGGCTGTCTCTCCTCTGAAAAACGAATACGAGTTCATCATCATAGACTGTCCTCCATCACTCGGCTTTCTTACCCTGAATGCACTTACCGCTTCTGACACTGTTCTAATACCTGTCCAGTGTGAATATTATGCAATGGAGGGACTGGGTCTGCTGCTTAATACAGTCAGGCGTATCCAGCAGTCGTTTAATCCATATCTAAGGATAGAAGGTATATTACTCACTATGCACGATGTGCGTAACAATATATCTCATCAGGTGATCGAAGAAGTAAGACGACATTTTGAAGACAAGGTCTTTGAAACTGTTATACCGAGAAATGTTACACTCAGCGAAGCGCCGAGTCATGGAAAGCCTGTAATCCTTTATGATGTAAGATCCCGTGGGGCGCAGAGCTATCTTTCACTCGCAAAGGAGGTAATGGATAATGCCAAAAATGGCGTTAGGTAGGGGACTTGGTGCCCTGATACCTGAATCAACAGATATGCCTGCTGGTGTAGTAGCCATAGACATAGATAAGATCAGACCAAACGAATATCAGCCACGAAAAAGGTTCGATGAAGCACAACTCCAGGAACTGGCGGCCTCTATTAAGGCAAAGGGGATTATACAACCAGTAATTGTCAGAAGGGATGGTGAGGGGGTATACAGTCTTATCACTGGGGAGCGCAGATGGAGGGCTGCAAAAATTGCTGGCTTGAGTAAGATTCCTGCAATAATAAAGGATGTTGCCGAATCAGAATTATTAGAGGTAGCACTTATTGAAAATATCCAGCGTGAAGACCTTAATCCAATCGAGACCGCAGAGGCATGTCAGCGACTTATCAAGGATTTCCACCTTACACAGGAAGCCATCTCTGAGCGTCTTGGTATGCAACGGTCGTCAATAGCAAACTACCTGAGGATATTACGACTTCCTTACGAGGTCAAACAATGGATTGCAGATGGCTCTTTAACCATGGGTCATGCAAAGGCAATCCTATCAATCGAGCATCAAAATGAAATATTGCGAGTTGCAAGAAAGGTCATAGAGAAAGGGCTTTCTGTCAGAGAAACAGAGACTGCCGTTGAGCGGTTAAAGAGGCTAATCACAAAAAAAACCATAAAAAAGAGACATGTGCAACTTGACTATATCGAAGATGAACTGAAAAGGACATTGGGCACAAAGGTAAGGATAATTCAGGGTAGAAGAGGTGGGAAGGTCGAGATCGAATACTATTCAACAGAAGATCTCGATAGAATAATAGAGGTAATCACTGGCAGAAGGAGGACTTAATCATGTGGAAAAAAAGGGAAGACACAGAAATAGTAACTTATCTTGGCAAGAGCACAGAATTTAAGGGACATCTCTCGTTTGAAGGGACTATAAGGATAGATGGTCATCTTGAGGGTGATATAGGCTCAAGAGGGACATTAATAGTCGGAGAAGGTGCATATATTACGGGTGAGATTAAGGTTGGGACATTGATAAATCAAGGTGAGATTGTAGGAAATGTTATTGCTGAAAACAAGATAAAGCTACTTCCCTCTGGGCAATTAAAGGGAGATATAAAGACCCCACTTCTAATAATAGAAGAGGGGGCTGTGTTTGATGGAAGAAGTGAGATCATCAAAAAAGTCGAGGATGAAAAAATAATACGTTTAGAGAGAAAAGAGAAAGAAGGCTAAGGGAGCGATTCTCTCTGTAGATTCTCCCATTCTCTGTCTATCTCTTCCTGGAGCCTTTTTAATATCCATTCGTTTTCTGGGGAAAATAGATGTTTAAACCTCCCCTGTGGTTTAAGGAAATCTACGATTGGTTTTTTAACCTTTGGCTTGTGAGTTATCTTTGTAACACCATTTTCAATCTCGTAGAGTGGCCAATAACACGTATCAACTGCAAGCCGTGATAGTTCAATGGCATCGTCTGTTCTTGATCTCCAGCCTCTGTTACATGGTGAGAGTATATTCATAAACTTTGGCCCTTTTATCTCGAGTGCCTTCTTCGCCTTTCTCATTAAATCAGACCAGTGGCTTGGAGACGCCTGTGCTACATACGGGATATCATGCGCAGCCATAATCTTTGTCAGATTTTTCCTTGGCTGAAGCTTGCCAGGAATTACACTACCTGCAGGGCTCGTGGTAGTATCTGCACCAAAGGGAGTAGCACTTGATCGCTGAATCCCTGTATTCATGTATGCACCATTGTCATAACAGATATAGAGCATATCATGTCCACGTTCCATTGCCCCTGATAAACTCTGAAACCCTATATCGTATGTCCCGCCATCGCCACAGAAGGTTACAAACTTTATCTCTTTATCTGTCTTGCCCTTCTTCTTTAAAGCCCTATACATAGATTCTACCCCAGCAATTGTTGCAGCAGCATTTTCAAAGGCGCTGTGTATCCATGGGATTTTCCATGCTGTAATCTGTGAAATACAGGATGAGACCTCAAGACACCCTGTCGAAGAACATGCAACGATTGGATAATCTGATGCAAGAAGGACCATTTTTACAATAATTGGTGCGCCACAACCAGAGCACATCCTATGTCCGTGTGTAAAAAGGTCTTCCTTCTTTGATAGGTCTTTTAATTTTAACGGTTCAGCCATCTTATCCCTCCATTCAATAACTGATAGGGTTCAAGGATTCATCCTGCATTTACTCTCTAACACCAATATACTCTTTTATAGTTTTAATCCTACTTGTTTTTACGATCTCTATGAGTTCCACTAAGACCTGTTCTGCATGCTCAGGTAAGAAATCCCTTCCTCCAAGTCCATATATCTTGTTTATCAGCAGGGGACGCTCTTTAAGATGAAGAACTGCTGAGCTTACCTCAAGGAATAAAGGACCATACCCACCAAAGGAGTCTGCTCTATCCATCACGCAGAGAGCCTTTACATTTTTAATGGCATCAGCAACCTCTTCATATGGAAATGGTCTGAAGAGTCTCGGTTTTAAGAGACCCGCTCTAATTCCCCTGTCCCTGAATTCATCTATAACATCTTTTGCTGTACCTGCAGCTGAGTTAAGAATTATAAGGGCTATCTCTGCATCTTCAAGCCTGTATGATTCAAAAAACCCATATCTCCGTCTACTCAATCTTTCAAATTCTGATGCCACTTCCAGAACCGCATCCTTTGCCTTTGTCATAACTTCATGCTGCGCCCTTTTGAATTCATGATAGAGGTCAGGGAGTATCAAAGGTCCCATACTTTTGGGGTGTTCTATATCAAGGAGCGGATTTAAAGGTTTATATTCACCAACAAAGTTTTTTACTTCATCATCTTTGAGATACTCTATCCTCTCTATCGAATGGCTTATTATAAAACCATCCATACATATCATTACAGGCAGCCTTAGATCCATATGTTCTGCGATTCTGAATGCCTGTATGGTATTGTCATATGCCTCCTGTGCATTCTCAGACCAGAGTTGTATCCATCCTGAATCACGTGCACCCATCGCATCAGAATGATCTCCATGTATATTAAGAGGCGCTGATAGAGACCTGTTTACAACAGGCATAACTATCGGAAGTCTCATGCCAGAAGCAACAAAGAGCATCTCCCACATAAGTGCAAGTCCAGGTCCACATGTAGCTGTTGCAACCCTTCCACCACCAGCCGCAGCTCCAATACATGCACTCATAGCGCTATGTTCACTTTCAACAAGTATAAGCTCGGTATTAACCTTGCCATCTGAGACAAAATTTGAAAATCTCTGCATAAGGTCTGTTTGTGGAGTTATTGGGTATGCCGCACATACATCGGGATTTATCTGTCTCAATGCCTCTGCTACTGCCTCATTCCCGGTTACAGCAACAATCTTAGCCATCTATTTGCCCTCCTCTACCATAACAATAGCCTTCTGTCCCTTCTTACCGGGACATTCAAGTGCACAGATACCACAGCCTTTACAGTAGTCATAATTAAATTCTCTCCTCTTTCCATCATTTACTACAATCGCCATATCAGGGCAGTATAGCCAGCAGAAAAGACACTGAATACAATTTTCCTCTCTCCATACAGGTCTGAATACCCTCCAGGAGCCAGTTTTAAACTCCACCGCATTTCCTGGCTCAAGTATTACAGCCCCTGGGGTAAGATCTTTCCATCCTTTTGGTTTCACTCCGTTAGACCTCCTTTCCAACAAAACTTATGCGATTGCTGACCATTCCTTGTTATAGGGTATTTATCCCGTAAAGACACAGAGTCTTACGGGGTTCATCCTTCTCTTACCTCCTTGTATCCTCGCCTTGTTGCTTCAAGATTACCATCTATTATCTTCTGGGAAAACTTCTTACCAAAGCTTTTTTTGATTTCCTCAAGAAGATGTTCAAAGCTCACAAGATTAGTCACCCTACATAGAGCGCCAAGCATGGAAGAATTTGGTAATCCCCTTCCTATACACTCTATAGCTATTTTTGTCGCATCAACTGTAAAAACTCTTTGTCTTGGTTTTGCATTGAGCTTTGACCTTATCTCCTTTGGATCTTTTGAGGTATTTATTATAAATATTGCATCCTCTGTCGCTCCTTCTGTAACATTGATGCCATCAAGTAATGTGGCATCAACAATATTCACGACCTGTGGCTTAAGGACTGGACAGTGCATCCTGATCTCCTTTGAACTTATTCTGTTATATGCCCTGAGTGGTGCCCCAGATCTTTCTGGTCCATATTCAGGAAATGCTTGAACATATCTGCCTCCACTCAAGCATGCATCAGCAAGGACTTTTGCGGCAGTAACAGTTCCCTGTCCTCCACGACCATGCCAGCGAATCTCAATATTTTCACCCATTATGCCCTCCAGTTATTATAGGTGTTAAAAATTAAATATCGAATATCTTAGCACAGAGTCAGAAAGATTCTCAAGTCTTCCAACTTTTTTATACCTCTGCATTTTGAGTTTTTTATCATTTTGCCAGTATTACCCCAATGTCATACGCCTGTTTGATTGCTTCTGGGTGTTTCTTTATTGTTCCTTTTGAGTCAATTCCTCCAAAATTAAGCCTGTAGTTATATTCCATATAAAGCACGCGAAAGAATGAACCTACAGTCATCTCAGCGCCATCAAAGTTCCTTAGCAGGTTTTTCTGTCCACCAGCAAATATCGTTGCACCAATCCTCTTTATTCCACGGTCTTTTATCGGTATCTTCAATATATATCTCCTTGACCATAGTGCCTGGCATCTATCTATCAATGCCTTAATCTGTGCGGTAACCCCTTGAAAATATATGGGAGATGCAACGATAATCCTATCAGTATCCATAAATTTCCTATAGAGTATCTGCATATCATCTTTAATAACACATTCCCCTGTCTTTAAACATTTATTGCAACTTCTACAGGGCGATATGTTTAACTCCGAGACGATTATCTTCTCTCCTGTTGCACCATTGGAGGCCGCACCTAAGAGTGATTCATCAAGGAGTATCTCTGTATTTCCACCACGCCGAGGACTTCCAGCAAGACCAATTATATTCATATCGTTAAACTATTTAAAAGTAGACTTTCCAATACACGCATTTTAAACATCTTTTAAATCCTATGTAAAGATTATTTTTGCAGATTAATAAGGGGGTGCGTGTTATGGGGAGGTTAAGATTGTAAAAAAGCTACACAGAAAGACTGATGGAGTATTTTTTGCAACAATTGTATTCATGGCTTAATAGATAAGTACCCTATTTTATTAGCAATTTTATTAGCATTCCTTAGATGGCATTTGATTTGCATATAAATACATTGTAATGCGATTTCAGAGGACAATAAAAGAAAAAATAAGCTGTTCAGGGATAGGTCTTCATACAGGTGAGAAGGTAAATCTTACCCTCCAACCGGCGCCAGTGAATTCTGGAATTGTTTTTATCCGTACTGATGTAAATGGTGGTTTCCCTATTAAGGCAAATATAAGGAATGTTATTGATACCCGATATGCCTCTACATTAGGAAGAGATGGAATAAAGGTCCAGACTGTAGAACATCTCCTTGCAGCCGCAGCAGGACTTGGTATAGATAACCTTTACGTAGAACTTGACTCTTCGGAGATCCCGATCATGGATGGGAGCGCCTCGCCTTTTATATACCTTATGCAAAAGGCTAAGATAGAAATACAGAAAAGGCTTCAGCCTGTTATAAAGGTTATAAGACCAGTGATGGTAAGAGACGGTAGTAAACATGCCCTGATTAAACCATCTAATACAACCAAGATTTCTTATGTCATAAATTTCAATCACCCTCTGCTAAAAGAACAAAAGTTATCCTATATATACGATGAGAGGAGTTTTGTCGGTGAGATAGCTAAAGCAAGGACCTTCGGATTCCTCCGAGAGGTAGAGGGTCTTAGAGCCAATGGTCTGGCAAAGGGCGGTTCGCTGGATAATGCTATAGTGGTGGGAGATTACAGGGTAATTAATGAGGGTGGATTAAGGTATAAAGATGAATTTGTTAGACATAAGATATTAGATTCTATTGGTGACCTTGCTTTACTTGGAATGCCTGTCACTGGCCATTTTGTGGCAAATAGATCAGGGCATTCCTTAAATATAAAACTTGTTTCAAAACTTCTTACAAGCAAGAATAGCTGGTTGATTGTTGGAGACGAAGAAAAGCACCAATCCCCTCGTCTATTCTCTCCATTGGAACTGGTTGTTAGCGACACATAAGAAAAAGGGAGAAGAACCCCACCATCCTTAAGGGTGGGGTTCTTCACTATCTACCCCCCTTTTCCTCACTGCAATTACTACTTGTTACGAAAGTCTGTTATTTCTTCTTTTTTGCCGCAGCCTTCTTTGCAGGCTTCTTTGCCGCCTTCTTTGTTGCCATCATTTCACCCCCTTCCTGTATATCACCCCTCATCCATCTATTCTCCTTCAGGCCAGTTTGTGTAGAGATGGTAGGGCACCCAACAGGAGTCAGCAATGAAAATCTTAGACATCTCTATCATCCACCTATAAGTACAATTTTTTTCCCTGATAATATCTCGGAAAGAAATGGCTCTCCCTCATTTATCTTCTTGTTATATTCTTCCTCATCAAGCACATGAAAACTGATTTTTCTTTTTAGTTTTTCCTCAAGATTCGAGATAGCCACCGACAGTTCGGATAGGTCAGGTTTTCCTACAATCATTAAATCAATTGGCATTGTACTCCCCATAAAACCTTTTGCAAAGCCTCCATATATAAATCCCTTTAAGATGCCTTTTTGTTTTTTAAGCATCTTCTTGACGGTTTCTTGAACACCTATGGTCTTAAGGATAATATTCTTTATCTCAGGGCAAAGTGAAGACTCTTCGTTCACATAAAAGTATTTTAGATTTCCCTTTTTTTCGCTAATTAAAAGTCCAATCTTTTCCAGATTGTCAAGTTCCCTTTTCACGCCTGAGACATTCTTACCAATACTCTTTGCTATCTCTCTTATATAAAATCGCTCCCCTAAATGCTCAAAAAGAAAGCTTAATACCCCTACTCTCGTCTGTGAAGAAAATATCTTGTTTAACAAAAATGATCACCTCTTTACAAACTATAAACAATCTTTTATGTTTTGTCAACACTTTTTTTAATTTTTTGAACAAAAATTTTGTTTTTTTGAACAATATTTCATTTTTAGTAAACAATTTGCTCGCTATACAATAGGCGAGAGCCTTGCTTGAAAAATAGTGTTAGATAAAATTATGATTGATTTATGTATAAAAAAATATATTATTAAAATACTATTGTGTAACTGAGAGATAATTTAATTAATGAATAATAACATAAACACTGAACACTGCATGGTCTGTGGCTCTTCACTTGAATATCTCGACCAAGCTCAAGAATTAACCTGCAATTATTGCGGAAAGATAGATCAAGCCCATATTAAATGCCCTCGGGATCACTACATATGTGATATATGCCACAACAGAGATGCAATGAGAGTAATTGAGGATGTTGCCTTTAGCACAAAATCAAAGGATGCTATTGAAATATCAGAGTTGATGATGAGCTATCCAGGACTTCCGATGCTTGGCTGCCAGCATGCCTATATAGCGGCAGGTGCATTTCTCGCTGCTATAAAAAACGAGGGCTCAAGAAACATCAAAAATGAGGATATAAAAGAGGTATTCAAAAGGACGAAAAGACAAGCTGTTGGTGGTTACTGTGGGCTTACAGGTGTGTGTGGTATTGCTCCTGCGATTGGGGCCTGTTTTGCTATCTTACTTGGTTCAAGATGTGGAAAGGATATGGAGCAGAGGATTACAATGGATGCGGTAACAATAGTATCAAGAGTGATTACAGACCTCACAGGCCCAAGCTGCTGTAAGGCATATGTGAAGGCATCTCTGTCAGCTGCAGTAAATATTCTCAAAGAAAGGCTTAATATTAGCCTTCCAATCAAGGATTTATCAATAGCCTGTATACATAGCAGTAAACATCCTCATGGTTGCAGAGAGACTAAATGCCCTTATTTTAAGACCGAACTTCGTAAGACTCAAGAGGCTGGCGAATGTAGTACCTGAGCGTCTTGAGGTCTCCAGTTGGAGACGAGATATTTCTAATAGTGGGAAAACTGGGATACAGGAAAAGGGATAAAAGATAAGGATTATTTCATGATGGTCACATTCCCAAACATAGATCCTGTTATTATCAAAATCGGTCCATTATCTATCAGGTGGTACGGTGTCATGTACCTTATTGGTTTTGCCGCATCGTATCTTCTTGTGAAATACCAGATAAATAAAAAGAAGATAGCCATAGATATGAAAGAGATTGACTCCCTTTACTCATTTCTTATCTTAGGTCTCCTTATAGGAGCAAGGCTCGGCTATGTTGTATTTTATAATCTCAGTTACTATCTCAAAACTCCACTTGAAATATTTGCTTTCTGGCATGGTGGTATGTCCTTTCATGGTGGATTAATCGGAAGTATTGTTGCAGGGGCATTTTTTTGTAAAAAGTCTGGATTGGATTTCTGGAAGATTTCAGACCTCGTTGTAATTACAGTTCCTATTGGTCTTGGGCTTGGAAGACTTGCAAATTTTATAAATGGAGAGATTTACGGCAGAACTACAGATATGCCGTGGGGTATGGTATTTCCAACAGGTGGCCCTCTTCCCAGGCATCCATCACAGCTTTATGAGTTTTTTTTTGAAGGCATTGTTCTCTTTATAATACTCTGGGGGTTGAAAAATAAACGATTTAAGACAGGTATCCTTATATCATTATTTCTGATACTTTATGGCATATTTAGGTTTCTTGTAGAATTCTTCAGAGAGCCAGATCACCAGCTCGGGTTTGTTTTTGGCCCTTTTACTATGGGGCAGATACTAAGTGTAGCTCTGATTTCGCTTGGCATAGGGATTCTGTTTTATAAAAATAAGTGAAAAATGCTAAAAAGAAATACTACAGCTCCATGAAAAGGGTGAAGTGCCTTTGCCTGAAAATAGTTGACAGGGATGTAACGACTATGTTACTAATCAGCGATATTTTCACCCCCGCACCACAGGTAGCCACGCCCCACACCAAAAACTTTTGGTGTCGGGGCAGGGGTGTGAACTCCGTAAGACCTTGATGTCACGGCTGTAAAGCCGTGGTGCGGGGTTTATGTAAAAAGAAAAAATAATGGAAGATGCAAAAAGGGAACTAAAAAAAACCAATCTTTTCGATAGAATATGGATTTTTTTTTCCTCCATTACGCTAACTTTTATCCTGCTAATAACCCTTGCACTGACATCCATAATCGGAACGGTAATAGAACAGCAGGCTGAACCTGCAAAGAACCTAAGACTACTTGCAAAGATCTTTGGAGAATCACTTGCACCCACAGTGTTTGACCTCTTTATGAGAATCGGCTTTATGGATATGTATCATTCATGGTGGTTTGTTACTCTTCTCTTTCTCCTGTCCACAAATCTTATTATATGTTCACTAAATAGATTTCCGCATGTATGGAAACAGATAAACACACCACAATCGCCACTCGATGAAAACATATTGAGAAGCATCGCACACAAGATGGAGATTACATTTAAGGGACAGATGGCTGAAACATCTAAGAAGATTGTTAAGATACTTAAAAAAAATGGGTATAACCTTTCAGAAAAAAAAGTCGATGGTGCAATACATCTGTATTCTCAAAAAGGGAGATATAGCAGACTTGGCGTGTATATTACACACCTCAGCGTCATTATTCTCTTCATTGGAGTAATCATTGGTGCACTATTTGGGTTCAAGGGATTTCTCAATCTCCCTGAGGGAATGTCTTCTGATAAAGTATATCTGAGAGATAGAAGGGAAATGCCATTGAACTTCACTATAAAATGTGAAAAGTTTGACATAGAGTACTACGGTGATTCTGATATGCCTAAGGACTATAAGAGTGACCTCGTGATATTGAGAGACGGCAGGGAAGTTATGCGAAAGACAATAGAGGTAAACGACCCCTTTACATTTGAAGGAATAACCTTTTACCAGTCAAGTTATGGATATATACCTGAGCTTGAGGGTAAAATAATGCTAAAGGTATTTCCAAGAGGGGAAGGCTCACCTAACAGGGACCTCACCTTAAAGGTGGGAGATTCATTTGATATACCTGAGGCAGATATAAGCGTAAAGATTCTCGGGTTTAACCACGCCTTTGCAATAGACCAGATGGGAAGAGTCTTTGCTTACTCAGAACAGATGGTAAATCCTGCTATCTATATAGGAGTCAGTAAAGGTGGAAAAACGCTCTACAGCGGATGGATACTTAAACGCTATCCACAGACAGGGAAACTGCCAGAAGGTCCTTTTATTAATTTTTATTCCTATTGGGGGGCGCAATATACTGGGCTACAGGTAAAAAAGGACCCGGGGACATGGGTGGTATATGTAGGTTGTGGTATTATGACAATAGGACTTTTTATTGCGTTCTTTACCTATCATAAAAAGATATGGGTAAGGTTAAAAGAAGAAAAGGGGGTTCTCAGAGTGACACTTGCAGGGACGTGTAGTAAGAATAAACTGGCATTCGAAAGGGAGTTTAAGAAACTCGCCAGCCTGATAGAGAAAGTATAAAGGGGAGGACACCATGGATAGTTCCACACTTTTTGGCATATCTACCATGTCCTATATTATAGCCATGGTCATATATATAGGGTATCTTGCATTCAGAAAAGAGAAAGTTGGTGTAACGGCGTCAGTTGTTACATACTTTGGATTTATAATGCAGACACTCGCAATCATTCTCAGGTGGATCGAATCCTACCAGATGGGAATCGGACATGCACCACTGTCAAACCTTTATGAGTCAATGGTTTTCTTTTCGTGGACATTAATACTCTTTTATATATTTTTAGAGTATAGATATCGAAATCGCTCCTTTGGTGCCTTTGTGACTACTGTGGCAGCACTGGCACTCGCTTTCATAACAGTAACGCCGGGAATATCAAAGGAAATATCACCCCTTGTGCCTGCCCTTCAGAGCAACTGGCTTATCGCTCATGTTGTGTTGAGCTTCCTTGGATATGCTGCATTTGCAGTCTCCTACTGTTCTGCGCTTATGTATCTTATCCTGACTTCAGAGAAAAAGACAGAAGGCTCATATATCTTCTGGACAATCTGTGTAGGGCTTACTATTATTTTGCTGATTGCCTTCGGGATTGACTTTATTAATTTTAAGATATTATCACCAGTCCCACTACAGGAAAGTATTGTCAAACAACATCTCCTTGAGAGCACATTCAGAAATCCTTCTTTAGCAATAAAGATTTTAAGCCTCATACTTGCACATGCAGTAGCAATTACAATCTGGGCAAAGGGTATGCGACTTAAGGATATTCTGTTGAGAATTGCCCCATCAACTGAGGTGTTGGATGAAGTAACCTATAAGATGATCACTATTGGTTTCCCACTCCTGAGCCTCGGAATTATAACAGGTGCAATCTGGGCTGACAGTGCGTGGGGGAGCTACTGGCAATGGGATCCAAAAGAGACATGGTCGTTAATAACATGGCTTGTGTATGCAATTTATCTACATTCAAGGTTTCGTAAAGGATGGAGAGGGAAGAAGATTGCTGTGGTCTCTGTAATTGGATTTATAGCGGTTATCTTTACATATTTAGGCGTGAATCTTATTCTATCAGGACTCCACAGCTACGCCTGAACGAGGTAATGTAAAGAAGGCGTCCTGTCCCTAACACTTCTTTACACTGTTATTGCGAGGGATGGAATCCCGAAGCAATCTCAGAGCGAGGAGGCTGGAGGCGGCGAGCGGATTTGAACCGCTGAATAAAGGTTTTGCAGACCTCCCCCTTAGCCACTTGGGTACGCCGCCATGTTTTAGTTCGGAGTTCTTAGTTCAGAGTTCGGAGTTAAAATAATCTTTTAAGAATATCAATCTTAGACCCCGAACTCATAACTCTTAACTGCGAATTTTGCTTTGCAAAATTCGCTGGAGCGGGTGGCGGGATTCGAACCCGTGACCCCAACCTTGGCAAGGTCGTGCTCTACCAGCTGAGCTACACCCGCACCCCTATTTTGGGATAGAGAATATCAATTAAATCCCTTTCTTGTCAAACAAAAAATTGACTTATCACACTCTACAGGCTATATTAATGTTCATGGAAATAAAGGCAATAAAGGGTGTAAGGGATATACTTCCTGAGGAAATTCCCATCTGGCAGTGGCTGGAGAAGATAGTTAGAGAGGTATTTGAAACCTCTGGATACTCCGAGATAAAGATTCCGATAATAGAATACACCAATGTCTTCTCCCGGAGTATCGGTGAAACTACGGATATAGTAGAAAAGGAGATGTATACCTTTCTTGATAAATCAGGCAGGAGTATAACCCTCAGACCCGAGGGCACTGCACCGGTTGTGAGGGCATATGTGGAACACAAACTCTATTCTTCGTATCTGACAAAACTATACTATATCGGACCAATGTTTAGATATGAGAGGCCACAGTCGGGTAGATACAGAGAGTTTTATCAAATTGGTGCAGAGGCATTAGGCGTGGATGATCCCCGTATAGATGCCGAAATAATCAGTATGCTCAATCTGCTCTTTGAAAGACTTGGTGTAGCAGGGCTTAAACTCCAGATAAATTCTCTCGGATGCAAGGAGTGCAGAAAAGATTATAGAGATATACTTATTAAATTCCTTTCTGAAAGGCTATCACTCCTCTGTGATGATTGTAACCGCAGGTATCAAAAAAACCCCCTCAGGACGCTTGACTGCAAGAGTGAGGGCTGCATATCTGCTACTATAGATGCACCACGTATGCTTGACTATCTCTGCAAGGGCTGCAGAGATCACTTCGATGCTGTTAAAGAATATCTAAACATGCTTGATATTCCATTCACCATCAATCCACGAATCGTAAGGGGGCTAGATTACTATACAAAGACTGCCTTTGAGATACTGAACGATAAACTTGGCGCACAGAACGCTGTTGCTGCTGGTGGAAGATATGATGGATTGGTAGAGGACTTTGGCGGACCTCCAACTCCTGGTATTGGTTTTGGCATAGGGGTTGAGAGGCTTGTCTCTCTTCTTCAAAAGGATAGCACGAATTCACATCCACCTGAGGTCTTTATTGCCTCTATCGGAGATGCTGCAGCAAAATTATCTCTTCCGATGATCTGCAGGCTCAGATATGAAGGGGTCAGGGCAGAACTCGGATACAAAGGAAGCCTCAAGAGTCAGATGAGGAAGGCAGATAAATCTGGAGCCAAATATACCATTATCATAGGTGATGAAGAGATTGCAAGAAAGAAGGCAATACTCCGTAATATGGAAACAAAGGTTCAACAGGAGATTGCCCTTGATGACATTATTGATATAATAAAAGGACTATGTTAAGGATACTCATAGACGGTTATAACATGATAGGACAGGCTGATAGAGAAATGGAAACACTAAGGGAGAGGCTTGTAAAAAGACTTAATGAGTATAGTCTCAGCCGTAAGCATGAGATTACTGTTGTGTTCGATGGATGGAAATCAGGGCTTCCTGTTGAAAACAGTGAGAAATCAGGCGCTGTAATGGTAATCTATTCAAGGCTCGGAGAGAAGGCAGATGATGTTATAAAGAGGATGGTATCTGGAAAAAAAGGTGGCTGGATTGTCGTAAGTTCAGACAGAGAGATAGAGAGGTTCAGCATGTCGTGCGGATGCACGGTGATTTCATCTGCCGAGTTCGAGGAACGGATAGATAGAGTTATTAAGCAGGGGAAGTCCTATACAGAGCCATCTTACATTTCCACGGAGATACTATATCTCAAAGATGATGACTCTGAAGACTCTTTAATTGTGCATCACAAAAGAAAAGGAAATCCAAGAAGACCATCGAAGAAGGAGAGAGAAAAAAGAAGGGTGATGGAGAAGCTTTGACTTTGTTATATTGATATTTGAAGATGCGAGCTTTAAAATTTCCCTTTCCCTTAGATCCCTTAGATTTGCTTCTTAACCATATGAAATCTCATATTTTTATCTTGACCTATGGCATTTAATATGTGTGGCGCGTTAGAAATTATGTTCTATAATCCATAATTAGTTTTTTGTTGCTTTTGTATCCCATACATAATTCTTGTATCAGACACTGACTACATCTTGGTTTATTATGGTTAAAACAGTAATTTGTCCCAATATGAATTAGACCGTCATCTAAATCGCCAATTCCATAATCAGTTCCAAGTAAGAGAACATTTGGGATTTGTTGTATTTCAATCTTTGATGGCCTTCGTTTTCTTACCATAAGATATTTAATACAGATAGACGCATAAGAATCCATTATATCTTTCAAACTCGAAAAATCATCAGATTTTTTACCTCTAATGTTTGTTACACGAATATAATGTTCTCCTCCCTTACCCTTACCTTCCTGAATAACATTCCAATCTTTATAGTTAGATAAGTCAGCGCAATTAAGCAAAAATCCTGTTCGGAATAAAACACGCCCCGCATTGCTATCAAATGGCAGTTCATATGAAAGGTATCCCCATGAGTGGTCTCTTCTCTTTACCAAACCTAAAGTATGGATATACCATTTAGCGAAGAGGTGTCCTGCTTTATCTCCAATTGCTTTGCCTAAACCATACCTTTCATTATCTTTTATCTGTTGACTCATAATTTCAGCGGAGTTCCAGCTTTCAATATAATCAACAAGTGGTTCAGATGATTCCAATAGGTTTTTCTGTAAATCTCTTTCCAAAAGGAGGGGTACGCATAAAGGGACACCCCAACGATAAATAGCGTAATCTAAAACTTGCTTAGTTGTGCTTGTGAATTGTTGATTCGGAGCAAAGAAGAGGCTATACTTATTGGGATTGGATTTGTTTTCTCTTGCCCAAATATTTGCTCGAATAGTTTTTACACTTTTATGCTTTTCTAAAATTTCATCGATAGAAACACCTAACTCCTTAAAGAAATCTAATGGTTTATGGAATATACGGATTTCTTTTTTATACAACGTATTGACTACATCTTTAAGAAGGAGTCTAACTCCTTCAATATCAGGTCCCTGATCTAAAACAGCACTGACAAGCAAATATCTTGCAAGTATTTCTCTTCTTGTCCAGAGACCATCAATCTCGTCAAGATCGTTTTTGATTAAATTTCCGGTATTATCAAAATAATGCTTAAATGGAAACAACTCCTGTATTGAGAGTTTGGTGGTATGTTGCTGTCCTATTTTTGCAATTTCAGTTATTAACTGCCTACTTTTGTTTTGTTCTCGTTTTGTATTTATATTTTTTCTCCTTAAGAATAAACTCGAATGATCTCTGCTGAGAGGATTCGAGGATATACTCTTTAATCTTTGTTCTACGTAGCAATTTTATACTATTCTCATTTACAGGAATTTTCTCAAAAATAGATATAAGTTGTCCTCTTAAATACAACGGTTCATTCAATCGTCGTTCTGCAGTTTTTATATATTTCTCTTTTATCTCATATCCCATCCATTTACGATTAAGACGATTAGCAACCTTAATAGTTGTCCCTATACCTAAAAAGGGGTCTAAAACTAAATCACCGGGATAGGAAAAAAATCCAATAAGTCTATAGGGTATTTCTTCAGGAAAGGGACAAGGATGGTCGTATTGATTTGGAGGAACTGGGGCAATATGCCATATATTATTGGCTAATTCTTTTGTAAATAAATCATCCATAGGAATTTTACTCTTTTCTTTCTCTTCCTTTGTTTTATCTTTGTAAATTTTTGGCCCAGGTTTTCTAAATATCAAGATATACTCAGTCATAATATTTGGACAATAATATCCTGGGTATGGGTTTTGAATTGTTACTCCTGCTCTCTTTACTCCCCCTGTCACTTTATACCAGATAATATCCTGATGAAATTCATAACCTATATTTTCCATTAAAGAAATAAAATGGTGCGGTAAAGGATAATGTTTTCCATCACATAGCACCGTCCCGATAACTACACAACAAAATCTACCTGGTTTCAACACACGATAACATTCTTTAAAACAAATATTTAACCATTCCAAATATTTTTCATACTCATCCCCTTTTCTTGTTCTAAACCATTTCGTATTATCAGATACATGCACATCATAATCAATCGCGTTCCAATAGGGTGGAGATGTGATAATTAAGTCAACTTTTCCATCTTGAATTTCGTCCATTTTTTCACAAGATTTAAGAAAAATTTTGTTCATAATTAATCCCTTCTACTTCAGCAGCGTAGGCTATTGCAGCTTTGATGTCTTCAGTACTCAAAGAGGGATAACTTTTTAAGATTTCTTCTTGACCGATGCCTGCTGCCAAGTTATCCAGAATGACTGATACCAAAATGCGTGTTCCTTTGATGCATGCTTTTCCATGGCAAACCAATGGATCAACGGAGATTCGTTCCTTCCAATCCATCTTTGGCCTCCCCAATATAGATATCTTTAATTTTCTTTTTCATATCATTCAAGATCTTATTTTATCATAAAATTTATGAAGGCAATAACTCTTTTTGCATGTCAGAAAAATATCGCAGGCAGGTGGTTGGTGTGTTATAATGATTTTAGGCATTGGGATGATGGTATATGGGTAGGACAGGTATAGCTACAGTTCCGTTGCATTATGGGAAGGCACCCCGCTGGCTCTTTGAACGGATGAGGTCTCTCAGCAGAGAGATTATTATCGCTATAGTCTCCGAGTTTGGAGTAAGAGAACTTCTCAAAAGACTTTCTGATCCTTTCTGGTTTCAGGCATTGGGTTGTATCCTTGGATTCGACTGGCATTCAAGTGGGATCACAACAACCGTATGTGGCGCATTAAAAGAAAGTATCAGGGATGTATCGAGGGAGATTGGGGTATTTATCGCTGGTGGAAAGGGTGCTACATCAAGGAGAACCCCGATTGAGATAGAATCCTTCGGGAAATATATCTCGATAAATCCAGCCACCCTTATCTATGCAAGTAAGATGTCTGCAAAGGTTGACAACACTGCACTACAGGATGGATACCAGCTCTACCATCATACCTTTATATTTACAGAAGACGGGCAGTGGGCCGTGATACAGCAGGGGATGAACGAGATTGACCGAACTGCAAGGCGTTATCACTGGCTTGGCGAAGGTGTATCCGATTTCGTTTGTGAGCCACACTCCACAATATGTGCTGAAAAAGGTGCCAATGTCTTAAACATGGTCGCAAAGGAAAGCACAGAGGCGAGGGCTGTATGCACTGATATTTCACGGGATAAACCAGAAAAGATAATCAGTGAGATAAAGAAACTGCAGGAACTTCAACTACCGCAGAGGCACAAGATAGAGATTGCTGATATAAATCCCGATAGACTCGAGAAGACCTTCTTGAAGATTTATAAACAACAGCCAGAAGGCTTCAGGTCACTTCTTGAGATAGAGGGTGTTGGTCCGAAAACCATAAGGGCGCTTGCACTCCTCTCAGAACTCCTTTACGATACACCACCGAGTTTCCGTGACCCTGCACGATTCAGTTTTGCACATGGTGGAAAAGACGGACATCCATATCCAGTTGACAGAAGTACCTATGACATAACTATCGAAGTCCTGAGAAAGGCTATTGCCTCCGCAAAGATAGGGGATTACGAAAAGATACAGGCGATAAAGAGACTGAGTGCCTTACCCCACCACCCCCCACTCCCTTATCTTTAACTCTACCCCAAGTTCTGTGGCTGTTGCTCTACACCTTTCGATGTCAACCTCTGGGAGTGTAAGGACGGTTATCCTCACATGGGGGGTATATTTTTTAGCCTCAAGGATAAATTCCTTTATCTTCTCGAATGTATCCCTTCCGAATTTGGGCCTGCAGATGTCATAGTATTTCCCTGCATCATCTACATCAAGGCTTATGGATATCGCGTCAACAAGCCCCTTTAGTTCAGGAAGGATATTCCTCCCGTGTATGAGGTTTCCCTGCCCGTTTGTATTTATTCTTATCCTTCCACCATGTTCTTTAACCCATCTTGCGATCTCTTTGACCGCATCCAGCCTTATTAATGGCTCACCATAGCCACAGAATACTACCTCTCTATATTGTGTCGGATCACCGATTGCCTCTATAACCTCTCTGACCGATGGCTCTGATTTAAGTCTGAGATGGTGACCCTTGACAAAGTCTGTATAGTATCTCACACAGAATGTGCATCTATTTGTGCATCGGTTCGTGATATTAAGATACAACGAACCCCTTATCTTATATACTATCTGCCCTTCTTCGATTTTCCCTATACCAAAGAGTCTCATTGCATTGTATGTTGTAACCCTCGCCACATCCTCAGGGCTCAGCCCTTTTATATCTGCAATCGCATCTGCTATATATCTAAGGTATGAAGGTTCATTTCTCTTTCCACGAAATGGCTCTGGAGCAAGATATGGACAGTCAGTCTCGATAAGTATGTTTTCAATAGGGATACCCTTAACTACATTCTTTGTATTCTCCGCCTTTTTGAATGTGACAGGTCCGGCAAATGAGATATAGAATCCCCTGGCGATTACCTCTCTTGCAGTCTCAAGGCTACCTGAAAAGCAATGCATCACGCCCCCAACTTCCCAAGCATTCTCTTCATCCATTATCCTTTTCGTATCTTGAGTAGCCTCTCTGTTGTGTATAATGAGCGGAAGCCTTAATTCTTTTGCAAGCCTTATCTGTTCCCTGAACCTCTGTTGTTGAATTTCCCTTGGAGAATACTCGTAGCGGTAATCAAGACCTGTTTCACCGAAGGCGATTATCTTTTCGTTTCTTGAGAGCTCTCGGAGGAGGTCATAAGTCGCCTCATCTATATCCTTTGCATCGTGTGGATGAATACCGATGGCGGCATAAACCATATCATACTCAGATGCAATCCTTACCCCACCTTCACAGCCTTCTATATCTGAGCCGACAGTTATGATACAGCCAAGACCTGCATCCTTTGCACGATTTAATACAGCATCTCTGTCATTCTCAAAATTGTCCATTTCAAGGTGGGCATGTATATCAATAAGCATATCCATTATTCCGGTACCCAGACCTTTCCTTTATCTATTATATGGATGATCTCCCATCCTTTTTTGTGCATAGCCCTTGCAATATATCTTCTGTGGCACTTCCATGGAATTTTTTCAGCACATATTATAACTGAAGGTCTTCTCATAGCAATTTCCTCTGCGAGGTTTATGCCTGATACAAACTCTTCAGTCAGACTATATGCCTGATAGCCACCCTTTCTATATCCTCCTAATTCCTTACCGAGATAATGGTACTCTATGCCGGCATTTTTGAGGAGAGTTTCAAGATATGTCTTTTTAAAGTGTTCAAACTTACTGACTGGAAATCGTCTTACATCTATGACAGCTTTTATATCGTAAAAGTAAAGTATTTCAATAAAGTCTTCTTCTGAACGGCGGTTAGTACCGAGGGT
>JBFLZU010000108.1 GCA_040756155.1 Nitrospirota bacterium
GACTCGATTTTATGTATAACTGTTATTTTTTATAAACTAAGGACCTCTTTATGAGAAATTGTCAGGTCACCCACAAAAGTTGGATTAACTTAAGAAGTATTTTGGGACAGCCTGACGGTTCTATTTATATCTCATTTCACCTTTCCTCGGCCTCTCTTTTGGCTTTATCACTGCCTCAACTTTATATTCCCCACTTACTCCCTTTATGAAATCTTCATTACCATATACTACCCTTCTGTCCATCTCACCCTTCATTGCTCCCCTCTCTTTAAGCATCCCCCTTACAAATTCTCTGTATCTCTTACTTCGTTCTATCTCGTCTCCTGACAGGTTCTTATAGATTGGATGCTCATCCACTATTAAATCTCTCTTCCCATACGCATATGCGTTGTAGCTGCTCCATCTGTAACCTCTCGGATCTTCAACTATCCCTGCCCTCACAGGGTTTAATTCAACATAACTCCCACAGGCAAGTAGATAATCATCCCTTGATACTATGATGCTCTTGTATCTGTCCTGCCAGAAATGCCCTATGTGCTTATATCTGTCCTTGAAGTATCGTGCATAAGATAGGTCTATACCCTTCATTATCTCTGCCAGACTCCCACCCCTGTTAGTCGTCTCAATTACAAGGTGAACATGGTCTCTCATCAAAACATAATGATACATCTTAAACCTATATCTCTCTTTGTATCTCTGAAGCATCTCAAGATACTTCCTATAGTCTTTTTCGTCTTTAAATATATCCTGACGATTATTCCCCCTCGTCAGAATGTGATATATATGTTCCTTCGGTGCTATCCTCGCTGTTCTCGGCATATTCAAAATTTTATCATATGTCCCATCTGTTGTCAATTAAATAGAACCGTCCCATTTTTGATTCAAAAAAACTTGACTCAAGTCGCATTTGTCTATACTATAATTACCATGGCAGAGAAAATGAAGAACAGAAGCATACCTATTATAATCAGTATCTTTATCATTGTTCTCATATCAGCATCTGATCTCTTTGCTGCAGCACCAAAGGTGACGAGGATGCAACTGGGGGCAAATGTAGGTAACGGATACATGGTCATTCCAAGCTCAACTGCCACAGCAGGTTCGACCTATCCAATGACACCAGCCAGGTATATAGCCGCAGGTAGTAGCGATAGTAACGACATAACCGATGGTAATACAGCGATTGCGAATGCCTTCGGTGCTGGGCAAGATGCAGTTCAGGGTGATGCCTCATTCTTTGGCGATTCGAATGGGTATGGACTTTTTCTATTTAATATTACTACAGGTGCAGCGACCGGTACCCAGACAGATAGAAGGCTTGCTGAGATAAGAAAATGGAGGGTAAAGAATTCAAACACAACGATGATGGGTGGTGAACAGTACGGACCAGGGAATATAAGTTGTGTCTCTCTGAATAACGCTATTGCCGAAGGGACATCTGTTACACTCACCATAGATATGCAGGGTAATAAACCACATCTGATTGCCATATTTGGGGGAACACCAACAGTCACATATACCTCTGCTGGAAATGGGACGCTTACGGTTCAGTCAAGCACCGTTACAACCAAGAACGCTGGAGGTAGAGGTGGGACTGATTCCGATAATCAGGCAACAGGCGCAGATACCACAGACAATACGATAACCTCGGCATTTGGGATGATGATAATGACGAATGACACCATATTCGGAAACCCTGCATCTGCCATGAAGCTCGTTGCATGGACGAATGCATGGCCAGGTGATATATTTGCCTATGCCCCGGGCAGTGACTCTAATTCTAACAGGGGATCTGGATCTGCAGGGACATTTGGAGGTTCGTCGGCAAAGATGGGACTCACAGTGAATGGACCTACTGGAGACAACAGGACATTCTATATGTTCGTTCCTTCAGGTACAATCGAAACTATATTTGGAACAGGTGTCACATCAGGAGACCTTATAGGTTATGTGAATGGATCGCAGGCATCCACAACAGCAACCTCTGATAGCTCAACCTATACAGCGGATGGAAGTGCGGTCACAGGAGTAAGGCTCTCTTTCAACTACACATTTGCCTCTGCTACGGATTCAGGCGTGGGAGTAAGAACAAGTATTGCTGATACAGGGGGCGGAATAGGGGGTGGTGGCTGTTTCATCGCCACTTCAGCATTTGACTCATACAAGTCACCCTATGTCTGGCTACTCCGTGAATTTCGATTCCATTATCTGATGACCAATAAAATAGGGAAGACGCTTGTATCGTTATACGAGAAGGTAAGCCCATCAATTGCTGAGTTTATCGATAGACATGAGTTCTTAAAGCCGGCAGTAAGGGCAGCCATCATGCCATCTGTCTGGTTCAGCGCCTTTATGTTCAAGACCCCATTTAAGATCAAGCTCCTCAGCATATTAATCATATTAATTGTTTCAATTATTGCGGGATATTTTATTTTCAGAATCAAGCGATAAAAGACGAAAGGAACATACACATAGTACATATTTATTTAAAAGGGCTGCCATGCACTACTATGAATGCATGGCAATGAACCCAACGTGGTTCATAAAGGGGCTATGCCCCGCACCACATAGGATGCAGGGCAGTAAACCCCACGTGGTTTACTGGCTCCCGATTTTAGACAATTTTCGCACACTGCATTTAAGGTTTGAAAATACCCTTATTGCAAAGAATTAGAGCAAACCATCCCTTTCGGCTTGTATCGCCCGGCGCCTGCCCCATATTTCCGACAAAGTTGGAATATTACGGGGTGTGCCTGCTCCCCCTGAAAAGGTAGTTTACTTATGATATATTCTTCTAAGAGATTCATCAGCCACCGCTTCAAATCACCCTCCCCCCTTTTGAGGGTTCAAGTCATTTTCCGCTAAAAGTAAAGCCTCTTATGTTTTCAACATAAGGCATTTTGCCCTGTTGGGGCAAAAAGCACGGCTTACTTTTTGGCTGATGAATTTTGCAAAAAAGAGCTTGACACCATCTTTAAATATGTTACAATTGTAACTGATATGTTACAAGGAGAATTGAGATGAAATTCAATGTCTCACTATTAGATGTATTAAACTCAAAGACAAAGGTTAAAATTATAAAGTTCTTACTAACTCATGAAGCATCTATGAGTGAGAGGGAAATAGCCTCTGTTTTAAAAGTCTCTCATATGAGCGTAAATAGAACTATGCGAGAGCTTTCTGAATTTAATCTTGTAAACTTTATTACTGTTGGTAAGGCCCATCTATGGAAGGTTAATCGCAAAAGCTATGCCTTCAGGGTTTTATCCAGCTTAATTAAGGGCATCTCAGGTCTTAGAGAACCCATAGAGGATTTAAAAAGCATACTTTTAAGAAACCTACCTAAAACTTTAATTAAAAGAGTGGTTTTATTTGGCTCTGTAGCCAAAGGCTCAGAAAAGGTAAACAGCGATATAGATATATTTATTTTGGTTAGAGATAAGCAAAGCAAAAAGAAACTTGAGCTGCAAATAGAGAAATTATCAAATTTATGTCTTGAAGTATATGGGAATAGATTAGCTCCTTACATCTTAACAGAGCGGGAAATGAAACAAAGGAAAGATTTAAAGGTTATCTCTGAGATTAACAAAGGAATTGAAATATTTTCAGAAAAGAAAGGATAAGTTATGACAGCTAAATTCAGAACAAGGGATGTTGCAAAGTCATTTTACACCAATTATCTTAAGCGGGCTGAGGAATGCCTGCATGCAGCTAAAAGCTCCTTTGCTATCCAAGAATGGAATGCAGCTACTATAAACGCTATTCACTCCTGTATCGCTGCCTGTGATGCAATGTGTGTGTATTTTTTAGGTAAACGCTATGCAGGAGATAGCCATAACGATGCGGTAAGTCTTTTTAAGACGATCAAAGCAGATGATGAGGAACTAAACACAAATGCAAACAGAATCTTAAGAATTTTGCGTATTAAGAATATGGCTGAATATGAGGAAAGATTGGTTTATAAATCTGAGGCAGAAAAAGTCTTAAAAGACTGTGAGAGATTTTTTGAATATGTGAGAAAACAATTACCATAAGGAAAGGATGAAGTTGTATATGGGATTACATTACACTTTGCTATACTAAAGACGAAAAAATTCATCAAAGATATTATCTATTCCCAAGACCAGATTCAAATAAGTCTTTATATTTCAACAAATTATGAAGATTTAAATTCTTCTTTTTTGGGCGGGCAAAATAAAAAAATACAGGGGAAAACTCCTGTGGAGTCTTCCCCTAAACTTGGTGTTTCTTTAGTTTGTATCCAAAGAACTGGCTCCCGATATTAGACAACTTTCAAACCATACCTCTGAAATTCAAAAATGAAATCTATCACCCAATACAAAACCGATAAGGTAATGGTCGCAGGCTCGGACACATTTTGCGTCCTCGCACTGTTCCCTTTATATCCTGCCACACTTTCAGCGTAGCAGTTTTCCTCTGCCAATTCCATCAGCAGAGTTTATCTGTTCCCACCTTCACCTCGTTAGATGCTTACTATCTAACGGGGCAAGCCACCCTATAAGGTTTTTATTTTTATCAAAATTTCTCTTGACAATTATTGTATTTTTTTGTATTATATAGGCAGATTTTATGAAAAATTATATTTTAAGAAAAGGATTGCCTTTATGAACGAAAAAGAAATAATGACGGTTAAACAAGTCGCTGAATATTTACAAATGGACGAACACACCGTCTATAAACTTGCACGCTCTGGTCAAATCCCTTCCCTCAAAATCGCTGGTCAGTGGCGGTTT
>JBFLZU010000109.1 GCA_040756155.1 Nitrospirota bacterium
CCGTCCCATTTTTCATTCAATCCCGTAGGCATTCATCTTTTCCCACAAAGTTTTTCTGCTTATTCCAAGCATCTCAGCCGCCTTTGTTTTATTTCCCTTTGTAGTTTTCAGCACTCTCAATATATGTTCTCTTTCAACTTCAGTGAGAACCTCGTCAAGAGAGCCGAGTTTTCTTCTATCATTGCGGAATAGATGGGGGGGCAGGTCAACCTTTTCGATTGTGTTCCCTTCGGATAGTGCTACGCACCTTTCCACGATATTCTCAAGTTCCCGTATATTGCCGGGATAGGTGTATCTGCAGAGAGTCTCGATTGTCTCTTTTGAAAACCTGACATTCTTGGAGAATTTTTTATTGTATCTATCAAGGAAATACTCGATAAGAAGCAGGATATCTCCACGTCTTTCTCTCAGGGGAGGGAGATAGAGCGGTATTACATTAAGACGGAAGAAGAGGTCTTCCCTGAAGTAGCCCTTTTTAACCATGTCTTCAAGATTCTTGTTTGTTGCAGCGATTACCCTGACATCAACAGTGAAGGTTTCTGTCCCTCCGAGCCTTTCAAATGATTTATCCTGAAGAACCCTGAGGAGTTTTGCCTGGATACTGAGTGGTATATCTCCAATCTCATCGAGGAAGATTGTTCCCCCATTGGCAAGTTCGAACCTTCCCTGTTTTCTCTTTATGGCACCTGTAAATGCACCCTTTTCATATCCAAATAGCTCGCTTTCAAGCAGGGTCTCAGGGAGTGCCGCACAACTTACCTTTATCAATGGTCTGTCCTTTCTCTTGCTGTTATAGTGGATGGTTGTGGCTATAAGTTCTTTTCCTGTACCACTTTCTCCATGTATGAGTATCGTTGAATCTGTGTCAGCAACCTTCTCTATGATGGAAAATACTTCTTTCATTGCATCGCTTTCACCGATTATATTAGGATAGCAGTAACACTTATGCAGATCCTTTTTCAATCTGATATTTTCTTCCTTAAGATTTCTGTACTCTATTGCCTTTCTTATAATCAGAAAAAATTCGTCCAGCGAGAAGGGCTTTGTGATGTAGTCGTAGGCGCCGAACTTCATGGCTTCAACAGCGTCTTTTATAGTGCCATAAGCGGTCATGAGTATAACGATGGTATCATGTTTGTTCTCAACGCAGTGTTTGAGGATATATTTGCCATCCATATCAGGTAGCCTGATGTCTGCGACTACAACATCAAAATCTGCCTCATTAAATGCCTGTATGGCATCTTTTCCTGTTGAGTAAGGGTGGACATCATAACCTGATTCTTTCAGGGCATCTGTGAGGGTAATCCTCATCAGTTTCTCATCCTCGATTAGCAGTATTGATTTTTTAATAAGTGAATTCTTCATGAGTATGCAGGGAAAGAAAGGGTGAAGGTGCTTCCCTCACCCACTCTGCTTTTTACATCGATTTCCCCGTTATATTCCCTGATTATCTCATAACTCATCCACAAGCCAAGCCCTGTTCCCTCACCTGGAGCCTTTGTGGTAAAAAAGGGGTCAAATATCTTTCCGAGATTCTCCTCTTGGATTCCATGGCCTGTATCTCTAACCTCTATAACCACCTTCGCATCTACAGTGGATGTCTTTACTATGAGCTCTCCTCCTGATGGCATGGCATGAATAGCATTGATGAACAGGTTGAGCATCACCTGCTGGAAATCGGTAGATTCAATCATTATTAGATTTGTATCGCTTTCTTTTATAATACGCAAGGTTATATTACTTTTCTTCAATCTGTATTCTACAAGGGATGCCACATTCTTTATAACATCTTCTACATTAGTCAGGGATACCTTGTCTTTTTCTGTCCTTGAGACCCAGAGGAGCTTGCCGACAGTGTTTTCGATCTTCTCAAGCCCCTCTTTTATGAGATTCAGATATTCCCTTCGAAACTCTTTCTCCTCACCCCTGTATTCTAACATATGAACGCAGTTAAAGAGTCCACCGAGAGGATTGTTTATCTCATGTGCAACACCGGCGGCAAGGATACCAACGGAGGCAAGTTTTTCAGATTGGACAAGCTTCTCATGGGCATTTCTGAGTTCCTCGTTTGCCTTTTTTATCCTTTCGATCATGGTATTAAACTTCTCTCCGAGGAGTGCAAGTTCATCCCTGCCCTTGACATCTACCTTTATATCGAGATAATCACCTCTTGCCTGTTCCATCGTATTTGCAAGCTGGGTTATCGGTCTTATAAAACGACGACTCAACAACAGGATTATTACAAATCCGATAATCAGAAAAATGAACGTGAGAAGAACAATCTTAGTTATTGTTGACATAATCTCCTCCTCTGCCTTCCTGAGGGAGATAGCAAACCTTAGCGTTCCCCATCTTTTTTTTCCAATTGAAAGCGGAGTTCCAACATCGAGGATATTGTGATTTATTGCAGTATTAAAAGAATGCTCAAGGAGGGTGGTCTCTGCCATCA
>JBFLZU010000110.1:0-11780 GCA_040756155.1 Nitrospirota bacterium
AGGAAATCTTATATCACTATTGTGGAAAAAGTGGGGAATTACTTTGATACTAACTGGGGAATTATTCTGATACCAGGTGGGGAATTATTTTGATACTAACTGGGGAATTTCGCTGATACTCGACATAGCCGTCCGTTGTAAGCATTCTTTAATAACAACCGTCCCATTTTTCACCTTATTACCTTATGCGTTCCGCCACTGTCTAAATCTTTTTTAGATAACTGGTTAATTGTGCCTAATACTACTGAACTGCCACTTTCAGAAAGTTCGCCTGCACGGATCATTTTTTTATAGACAGAGAAGAGCTTGTTCTGGATATTGGTGCTAGTTCTGTCAAATCGAAAGATACGTGCGGTTGTAGTTAATAATGAGTCAACATCTATCCCAATAGTGTGCTTAACAATTAGTATTATTGCGTTTTTTATTTCCTCAGGAGGTATATAGTCAATAGGACGGAAAAACGCGTTAGGGTCGTCGTCCACTGGAATTCGGACTGGAACATCCTTTAAATCAGGAGGCCATAGAAATTTTCCTCTGATTACCAACTTACCATCCTTCTCACAAAGCTTTACTGCTTCTTTAACTGCTTTAACGATGCGAGTTCCGATACGTCCTAAGCCCCAAGCTGTTACCAATTGACGTGTTGCATAATCGATATGAATCGGGCCTTCTTTTTTTACTAATTTCTCAAGAAGACGACATTGTTCTTTTCTATACTCTTCCAAGTGGGAATCAAGTCCAATTTTACTATTAGGTTCGAGTTTACAAAATTTATATGGGATTGTTCCCGGGAGGGTATTTATCTGATCAGGCCCAAAAACTTTTGTTTTCTGTACGCTAACTTTTAGTGGCTGTGTATTTGTTGTGGGAGGTGTAGGGTTGTTTCGGCATGACTCAATGACTTGTTTCAACCGCTTAACTTCTGTTCCACGTCTATTTACCCAATCTGGTGACCAAATCCTGTGAATACGCCAACCGAGGTCTTCTAACACTTGCTGGCGTAAACGATCTCTGTCTCTTGCGGTATAAGCAGAATGATAACTTGCTCCATCGCATTCCATACCAATGATAAACCTTCCAGGTTTAGCTGGATCAAGTACTCCAAGATCAATTCGATAGCCACTACAACCCACTTGAGGTACTACGTTGTAACCTAGCTGCTTAATTTCATTAGCAACTTCCTCCTCCAACGGTGATTCATATTCTCTTTTTACATGGAATTCTAATTCAAGCGCTTTTTCACCCCTTTCAGCATAATCAAGATATTTGTGTAAATTCAAAACACCTGGTGCCCGTACTGTATTCAGGTCAATATCTGCTGCCTTAATCGAGCTAACTAAGATAACTTTCTCACGTGCTCTGGTTATGGCAACATTAAGTCGTCGCTCCCCGCCATCTTTGTTTAGTGGACCAAAATTCATAGTCATTCGCCCTTGTTGATCTTTTCCATAACCTACACTAAAAATAATTACGTCTCGTTTGTCTCCTTGCACATTTTCCAAATTTTTAACAAAAAATCCTTCCAACCGATCTTCACTAAAAAATCGTTCAAATTCTGGTTTCTCTCTACGCTGACGTTCAATTTCATCTTCTATAGCTATCATTTGTGCAATACTGAATGCAACCACCCCCAGAGTTTTCTTCGGATATTTTTTAAAGTGCTCAAAAACAATATCAGCAATAACTTGGGCTTCGCGTGGATTATCCCGTTTTCCACCCCTATCATAAACTCCATCAGGCACATAATAAAATTTTATTCCTAAAGTTTCATGCTCATGCAAAGAAGAAGGGAAAGTAATTAACCCTTTGTTGTAGAATTGTACATTAGAAAAAGCAATGAGCGATTCATGTTTACTTCTATAATGCCATCTTAGCAATGTCTCTTGATGAGGCAAAATCGGACTACATGCATCAAGAATGCTGTCAAAAATTGCAAACTCTTCATCACTGATGTCATCCCAATCATATTCCTCCAACATGGCTTGCTGAAAGAAAGCTGTTGGTGGAAGTTGTTTGTTATCTCCTGCAACAACAAGTTGTTTCCCTCGGTAAATTGACCCTATTGCGTCTTCAGGACAAATCTGAGAGGCTTCATCAAAAATAACCAGATCAAATTGTAAATGTTCTGGATTAAGAAACTGACTAACTGAAATGGGACTCATCATAAGGCAAGGTTTGACTCTAAGTAGTAAATTTGGGATTTTTTCGAAGAGTTTGCGAAGTGGTAAATAGCGGCGTTTTTTGTATGCTTCCCTAAGTAAAATGTCTGATTCGCCTGCTTGTATGACATCTTTCGGTTTTAGGCTATTTGCTTTTTCTATTACACGTTGAGAGGAAAGGGAAACCAATTTATTATCAAGTTTACGGAATTCGTCGATAAGTTGTTCATGATGTTGACATCTAAACTCTCCTAAGCAGGGATCTTCCTTAAAGATACCATCGGTCCATGCCTGATAAATAGACCTGCGAAACACATCCGGTAATTGTGAAGCAAGGAGGGGAGTTTTTACAAGTTTTGAAAAAAATTCATCGAGTTTTTCCTCATAAAATTTTTTCTCAATAGCCTTGAAATCTATCCAAGTTTGAATATCATCTATACGAGAATGAAACTGTTCTAATCCTTCTTTGAGAAGTTCAAAAGTTAACTCATGCAACGGTGTTCCTTTATAAGTAGGGGCATGGGGTTTTAAATGATTTTCGAGTTTTTCCACGGCTGTAGTTAAAAACCCAGGCTTTCCTATGATTGAAGACGAAATCTCAAATTTATCTTCAAAAACACTTAAAAGTTCTTTTGTTTGTGAGTAAATTTTATTAAGCGTGCTGTTTTGTGGTGCTGAAATAGTTCCTTTTGTTACAAAGACTGCAAAAGCTTCCGGAATAGGATGACTACCAAAGAGTTCACGAACCTTTCTTGTCCAATTTAGTGATGTTAAAACATCATCCCACACTGTTTCCATCACAGAATAGCGTCTTCCAAATTCATCTTGTAAGCGTTTAGATTCCATTGTAATGTGGGCTTTTATCTCACGAATTTTATCTAAAGATTGTAAGTCTTGTATTACTGTAAGAAAATCAGTAGGTAACTCTCCATAACAGGTATTAAAAACTTGCTCTATATAGTTACAAAGGTCAGTGAGCGGAATTTCTAACTCTTGCAACCATTGCTCAAACTGTGAGAGGGGTGTGTGATGTACCGGTATCTCTGTATGTGGTATATTCTGCAATGGAAAGAGCGATACCAATGTTTGTGATAATTGCTCCCACTGGTTTATGGAGTTCAAAAGTCGTGTTCCTATAGTGCGAAGTTCTGGCAGTGGAATTTTCCCAATAGAAATAGAATCAGATAGCTTATTTGGCACAGGGCTTATGCCAGCAAGTTCAAGAGCTTCATTGGCTACGTCAAGAGCACATTCAATTGTTTTAAAATCAGTGTTATAGCCCTGATAGTGCTGGCCCAAAATATTACTTACATAATTACGATCTGCTTCAAGTTTATTCTTTAGTCTAAGTAATTCCCGTGCAGCAAGAAGGTCGTCTCGTATAGAAAGCGGTATAACACCTGTTCGAGTTGTTCTAATAATATTTTTCTTATCTCTATAAAATTTGGGTAAAAACCACTTGAATATAGTACGATATACACCATTAAAATGTTCGATAAGTCTCTCTAATTCTAGATCAAAAAAGATCTCATCATATATTTCCAACAGTTTTTGCTTTTTGATATTATACTGTTCATACTCATCTCTTATTTTTGCGAAAACTCCGCGCACCTCTTGTAAACGTAGAGGGTCTAACCAACTTTGATCAGGTCTTGTTTGCGTATGGCATAGAAGTGCAAGCCGTGCAAGTTGTTTAATTCTTTCAATAGTAATATCTGTATCTGGTAGACCAAGGTGTTGAATAATTTCGTTTGCATCACGAAGCCATTCTCTGATTAAGCGTTGGGTCTCTTTACATAAATGAAGGAGTTCTTTGCGGTATTTCAGTAATTCTGAGCTTTTGAGTTCATCATGGGCAAGAATTTCTAATGTTTTATCCAATTTATCTTTAATCTGATTTGGCAATCCAGTCGGAAGTTCAAAAAATGTTTGTGAGTATCGTTCTTTAAGATTATCTCGAGTGTTCAGATAAAAACCGCACATATCTTGGTAATGTTTTGCTTCTTTGATAATACGATCAATATGAGGATGGGTTATCCAGTTTAAATGAGGTACAGGATTATGTATGAGTAGTTCGCTTATTTTCAATAACCACTCTACGTCAGCAAGTTTTAGTGGTGTATCCACCCCTATAACCGTAGCATACCGAGATGATTCCTCTTTTAGTCTATTGATTAAAGAAATCAAATCACTGAGAAGTTCTGACAAATTTGAGCGGACTTCTAAAGTAAACTGAGTTTCCCGGAATCCACGCCATGGAAATTCTTTACCCTCAGTAGCTACCTTCCAAACCCTTTGTAATTGGAGTATTAACTCTTCCAGCACCTGTATTCGATTGGGTGTAAGAGTGCGTGGATCTGGCAGTTTAAGAGGTACAAAAGGAATCTTTTCAAGTTTGGTAAGTAAACTAATTACTTTGTAAGCGCTTAAACCTAAAGGTTCTCGTACACTGTGGAGTGCAAGTACGTAGTTGTTTAGTTTTTCTCTGCATTTGGTAAGTTTTTCAAACTCTAACTTTGTCATGGTTATCTTCGGAATCCTGTGTTCCCTAAAAGAACGAGCCACTTCTGTTACGACTTCTCGCTTATTTACTTTATGGCTGTGAAGTTCCAAGCAAAAATCGGCTAGTCCAGCAGCTTTTAGTCGTTTGTATACTACCTCAAGAGCTGCCATCTTCTCACTAACGAAAAGTATTGTTTTACCATGAGCTATACATTCAGCTATGATATTTGCAATAGTTTGACTTTTACCTGTTCCGGGGGGTCCTTGCATAACAAAACTTTGTCCTCGCAAGGCATACTGAATGCAAAGCTGCTGACTGCTGTCAGCGTCAAGAATCTGAAATGTATTAATAGGCTGTTGTATAGTATCAAGGTCTCGAATATTTGGTAAGTCGTGCACAAGATTGTCTATGTTTTCGTCCGAAAGTGATAGTATAATAGGGTGTTTTTCTACAAGTGATGTATTAGTTGTGAAATCTTGGTACATCACCAATTTATGAAATGAAAAAAGGCCCAGTTGAACAGAGTAATCTACTGTCCATCCCAGTTGTTTAATAGATTTTTCCATCGAGTCAAAATAATCGGTGAGCTTATTTTCTTCCCAGTCTTCTGGCAACGATGGAAGCTCGATCTTGAAATCATTTTGCAGTTTAACCTGTAGAGCAGGATTAAGGACGACATCTGCTTCCTCAGCAACGTGAAGGCTAAAAGGATCTTTTGCCGATTCTCGAATAAGTTTGACAGGGACTAAAATTATTGGGGAAAGCACTTTTTCAGATGTTTCAGCTTCTTTCCATTGTAACATACCAAAAGCAAGATGGAGAATACGAATACCCTTTTCTTGGTAATCAGCTGTTGCTCGTCTATAGAGATTTTTAAGAATCTTTTCTATTTGGTTTTTATCCTGTTCTTTACAGACCAATTGATTTTTCTTGACGGGCTTTGTTTCAGTTGTTTCTTTTGGCTCTATTGCACCATCTTTAAAGAGACGATCTTCACTGTCTTGGTTTTCTTCATCAGGTGGTAGCCAAAACTCCCAGCCTCTTCCTTTTACTACAAGCCTCTCAAAAATTGTCTGATGTTCGGGGCTGTCAATGAAAAGAGTTGAAGTTTTACTCGGCTTAAAATATAGAAGGCGATTGCGCCTCGTAAGATCTACAAGTTTTTGTTTCCACTCTTCGATGCGCCGGGTTACACGGGATTTTGATTGACGGGTATTCATAATCCAAGATACCCAATAAACATCGGATATATACGCTAATTATAATGAATTTTAAAAAAAAGATGTAGATCTAACCTAAGATATATCAAAAAAGGTAAGAGAGGTCAAGAAATAAAAAATAAAAAAACCTAGATAGGTATTAGGCATAAGGAAATAACTCTAAAGAGATTTTTCTTTGACAAGACAATTCCTTTCATCTAATATTCATATAAATAAAGATTTTGAGATAGTGCTGAATGACCAAGGTAAAGATTTGTGGCATAACAAATGTTGACGATGCGCTTGCTGCTGCCGAGTATGGGGTGGATGCATTAGGGTTTATTTTCTATCAGAAAAGCCTGAGATATATCACACCAGAGAAGGCAAGACATATAATCTCTGAACTGCCACCATTTATAACAACTGTCGGGGTATTCGTGGATGAAGAGATAGAGAAAATAAAGTCAGTTGTTGACGAATGTGATATAGATATAGTGCAGTTTCACGGTAATGAATCCCCTGATTTCTGCTTGAAGGTCGGCAGGAGATTTATAAAAGCGATAAGGGTTAAGGACGAATTAAGTCTCGATGGACTTGAAAACTACAGGTGCGAAGGTGGTATCTGCACATTTCTTCTTGATACATACGCCACTGATATAGCAGGAGGAACTGGCGAGTCCTTTGACTGGACACTCGCACTCTCCGCAAAGAACAGGGGAAGGATTATACTTTCAGGGGGGCTAAATCCTGATAATGTAGTTGAAGCCATCAGGATCGTAAGACCCTACGGTGTTGATGTTGCAAGCGGAGTGGAATCTCGCCCAGGGAGGAAAGACCTAAAGAAGATGAAGCTCTTTATAGATAACGCAAAGTCAACCTGACCCTTTTTCTGTTTCCCTTCTGAAAATTACCTTGAAATCCTGAATTACCATGTGTTATAAATGCATAAAACATGCAGAGGTAATTTTTGGAAGAGAGGAGGTGAGAAAAACAGTAGACAGTAATCAGTGATCAGAAAAGCATGACTTACTGATACTAACATGGATGGATGTCAGGGAAGAGGAGTGATCCTGTAAAGGTGATTCTCCCGCTGCCCCGCAGCCGTGAAGGGAACGAAAGCCCAAATCATAAGCCACTGTGATGGGTAATACCATGATGGGAAGGCGGGCAAGTAGGACGGGGTCCCCAAAAATCGCAGATTTTTTGGGGTGCCGTTGTGGCCCTGAGCCGGAAGACCTATCCATTCCAAAGAAATTCACAAACCCAAAAATTCTCGAGGGAGAAAAATGAAAGTAGAATATTACTCAAGATGCAGAAATCCTGAATCAGGAATTCAGGACAAAAAGTTTTTATATTTAACAAAAAAATGCCATGAAGGCTTTTCACCTCGAAGGTGTGGTTTTCATGGCTTTTTGTTTTCTGATTTCTTTACAGTAGGCAGTCCACGAAGGTTACCATGTCTCCTAAGAAGGGGGTGATAAAAGAATCTCAGGAGGTGTTTAATGAGAAAGGTCTTGAATGGTTTTGTGGGTTGTATCTTGAGTTTGTTAATCGGTATATCAATGATACAGGCAGGAGAAAAAGAGACGAGACTTGAAGAAATTGTCGTTACAGCCACGAGGACAGAAAAGGAGATGGAAATGGCTCCGGGCAGTGTTGCGGTTATTACAAAAGATACAATGCTGATCTCCAGTTTACGTTGCCGCTTTTTGGCAGAGATATTCTTACCCTTGGTGGCTCTTTCAGGCATGGCTGGGCAGATACAAAGGATCACAACCTAACAAACTGGAAGGATGAAAAATCAACAACCACCCTCACCTATCAATCAAAGGGCAGAGATAGAACTTATGCCTTATTTGTTCAGGATGAGATAATGATTCTTGATGGCCTTACTGTATATCTTGGTTTCAGGCAGGACTGGTGGGAGACATATGATGGTTATGCCAATCAGGTTGGCACTGCTGGTTACCCGGAGACCTATGACAAAAAGGATGCATCATCCTTAAGCCCGAAGGTTGCCATTGTCTATAGGCCATTTGGAAATACAACCATGCGGACATCCGCTGGAAAGGCATTCAGACCTCCAACAATTTATGAACTTTACAGGACATGGACATCATCACGAGGTATTACTTATGCAGGAAATCCAGATTTAAAGCCAGAGACCACTACCTCATGGGATATCGGAATTGAACAGGGAATATGGAAAGGGGCAAAAATAAAGGCTACCTATTTTGAAAACTACATGGAAGACCTTATCTACAGAAAAACTGTTACCTCTGCTCTTCAAGAGATTATAAATGCTGGTAAAGCAAAGGGTAAAGGTGTAGAGCTTGAGGCAGAGCAAAGGTTTGATAAACATCTCAGGCTTTTTTCCAGCTTTACTTATAACAATGCGAAGATAAAAGAAAATGAGGCAAAGCCTGAGACAGTCGGTAAGCGATTAACACAGGTACCTGAGAGGATGTTTAATATTGGATGTGACTTTGAAAAGGGTCTGTTTTCTGCAACTCTAATCGGTCGGTATGTGAGTAAGAGATATTCTGATGATGAAAATAGAGATACGGTAAACAATATCTATACCTCATACGACCCTTATTTTGTTGCTGATGCAAAGATCTCTTATAAATTTACTAAATGGGCAACAGTCTCCCTTTCTGTAGATAACATCTTTGATAGAAGTTACTTTAATTACTACAAAACTCCTGGTAGGTCATGGTTTGGAGAGATGACATTGAGGTTTTAGGGTTGAGGACAAAGGTATTACCATTAATAATTTCGGTAATGATGCATATAGGTATGCTTTTTGTCTTCGGTGCAGTGGAATATAACAGAAACAAAGAAAAGGTATTTACAGTGGAATTAATGTTTGATGTGTCAGAAGTCAAGGGGCAGAAGTCTGGGGTCAAAAGTCTGAAGTCTAAAGGAAGAATACATATAACTCACGACTATTCCAGTAGCACAACCCACGAAGAAAAAGTAAAGACTTCAGAACCTGTCATTCAGATTAATAACGAAGTCAATGAGATTGGAAGTAAGGGAACCTGGAATGCAGGTGTAATGAGGAATTCAGATGGATCTGAAAAGGATGCAACAGGCAACAGTGCCATTGGAAGTTCTTTAAGTAAAAGATTCTTAGAGAGGACTTTTGACTCTATTGATGGGCCTTCTTTTTTAAAGATGGTTAGACCTGAATATCCTCGTATGGCCAGAAGGCTTGGTAAAGAAGGAAGAGTTCTTTTAAGGCTTATCATTGATGAGTCTGGAAAACTCGTCAATGTCGAGATTCTGGAGAAAGCAGGTTATGGCTTTGATGAGGCAGCAATTAATGCTGTGAAGGCATCAAGCTTTCAGCCTGCTAAATTGAATAGGCATCCTGTGGCGTGTAAGGCAGTGTTGCCTGTAAGGTTTAGACTGGAAGGGGAAAATTAAGATGGATTTAGACATTATTTTATGGATAGCTGGAACACTTTTCAGCCTCGGCATATTTGCTGTTAAGGTTGGCTTTGGACTTGGTTTTGGAGGAATAAAATGGAGGGGAATATTATTCATAACCTTTTCTTCATACCTCGCCATCTTTGTCCTTATAGCTGTGCTTTCGGAGAGGTTAATCAGATACCTTGAACCTGTCTTAAGAAAAGGTCCGTATCTTCATGCCCTGATGGCATTAGGGATGATTGCATGGGGAATTATTTTATTGAGAAGACAGACAACAGAGCACAGAACACAGACAGAACTGAAATTCAAGATTCAAAATTTCAAAATTAATAACTCTGAACTCTTAACTCTAAACTCTCTATTCTTATTGATCCCCTGTCCTGTGTGTCTTACTGCTATGACCTTTTCCACATGGGCAGCATTAAGTGTGATTAAACTTCCTGCTCCCATCGTTGGTTTGGGACTTGGAATTGTTTTTGTTACATTATCATTATTATTTTTCTTTTCATTGAAGCTCATCACTCGTCACTCGTCACTCATCACTTCTCAGGTTGGTCTTGGTTTAAGCATGATTGGCATCGGGCTTTACTTCCTTGCCTCTTTATTTCTTCCTGTAAAGATTGAGGAAGCAAAGAACGTGTATAGGTCATTTATCTCAGAAGACAAGGGTACAGCCTTAAGTGACAGTGCAGGTGTTCTTATTGTTCTCTTTGTGGCAGTGTTAATAGGCTTTTTCGCGAATAAAAGGCATACACATTATCGCATTCTTCATCGTCGTTGCGAGGAGCGTAGCGACGAGGCAATCTTGAATCGAGATTGCTTCGCTGACGCTCGCAATGACAAAAGCAAAGCATGATCAAAAGGGAGGTTAAGAGATGAATATCCTTGCAGGGCTCGAGACATTTCTATATGTAATATCATCAGCACTTTTTTATCCAGTGGTGGCAGGACTTGTGTTACTTACATTCTGGATTGTTATTTTTTTTGGAGGTTTCTTGCGTGAATACATTGAAAGAAGGCAAGGAAGTGTATTTGCATTGAACAGATATAAAAAATCCCTTGAATCTGAAATTTGCCTTTTCCTTGTCGTTGCGAGGAGTCCCGAACAAAGTGAGGGAACTCCGAATTGTTCGACTGAGCTCACGACGAAATCTCAAGACGAGATTCCTCGCGGAGTTTACCCTGAGCAGAGAAACGAGATTCTTCCCCCTCGTTTCACTCAGGGTCAGAATGACATGCGAAGGGCTCAGAATGACAGTAGTCAGCACACTGATACGCTTGACATAAGGTTAGAAAGGCTTCTTCAGTCTGCAGAACTTGAGCTTGTTAAATCTCTTGATAGGATTAGATTTGTTATACGAGTAGGTCCTGCCCTTGGCTTGATGGGGACATTAATACCAATGGGTATCGCCCTTTCTGCCCTTGCACAGGGTGATATGCCAAAGATGGCAGGAAGCATGGTGACGGCATTTACAACAACGGTTGTTGGGCTTGCCTGTGGTGTGGCTGCATATCTTATGTCACTGATAAAAGAAAAGTGGATAAGGGCTGATATGAGGGAGATGGAGTATCTTACGGAGCTAACACTCCGAAATGCAACGCAAGGTGTCATTGCGAGGAGCGAAGCGACGAAGCAATCCCATCGTTCAGAGATTGCTTCGCCTACGGCTCGCAATGACAGGACTGAATTAGAGGTTAAAGATGAGGTTTCTGAAGAGACGAAGACGGTTTGAAAAATATGAACAGCCCCTTGAAGATCCAATATCAGGGATTGCAAATCTCTTTGATGCAAGCGTGGTCTTTATAGTGAGCATGATGATTGCCCTCTTTATGGCTTATAACATGCTTGATTTATTAAATCCAAAGTCAGAAGTAACTATCACAAAAAAGACCGCTGACGGAAAGATAGAGATAATCGCAAAGAAAGGAAAAGAGATTAAGGCTAAAAAGGTAACAGATAAACGATTAAGCGGTGAAGGCACAAGGCTTGGGACTGCATATCAGTTAAAAGATGGGAGGGTGATTTATGTCCCTGAATAGTTTAGAGTTAAGAGTTAGGAGTTTGGAGTTACTAAGAGGTTCATTATTATGGCAACATAATCGTCATTCCCGCGAAAGCGGGAATCCAGACGCCGTCCCTGCGAAAGGAGGGAACTATACAAAGGAATTGGATTCCTGTTTCCACAGGAAACCCTGGATTCCGTGTCAAGCACGGAATGACAAAATCGGACTGCATGAGTTCCTGCTCATTACCCTATTTTTTATCATCTTTTTTGCTGCTACTGCTCGTGCCGAATCTTTAAAGGTAAGCCTTCTGCTTGGCGATACACATTCAAGGACAGCCATTGAGGCTATAAAGGCAGTCAGGAGTCAAGAGTCAGGAGTCAAGAGTCAAGAACTGGAAAATATTTCATTTCATGTGTATCCGTCTAAAGACATACGAAACAAAGACCTCAGGCATCTCAAGGAATCAAAACTCAT
>JBFLZU010000110.1:11880-19220 GCA_040756155.1 Nitrospirota bacterium
AATGTTCTTCCTGTGTATGGCTATCCATCTGAGAATGCAATTGAAAGGTTTTTCCTTTCCCCCACGCAGTGCAGAGTAAGACTTATTGTTGCCATGGGTATGAAGATTGGGGTAAATCCAAAGATTGCCATACCTCTCCTGAGCAGGCTCAATGTCCCTCTGATAAATGCCGTTACCCTTTATAGCCAATCAAAGGATGAATGGGAAAGATCACCTGTTGGCCTTGATATTTTTGAAAGGACATGGCAAGTAGCAGGTCCAGAGATGGCAGGGATTATTCAACCGACCGTCATTGCATCGAAAGAGAGAGCAATAGATAAAGAGACAGGGATTGAGTATATAGAAGAGAGACCGATACCTGAAAGGATAAAGAGGTTGACTTCAAGGGTAAAGGCGTGGATAAACCTTCAGGAGAAGCCTAACAAAGACAAAGGGGTTGCAATCATTTATTATAATTACCCGCCTGGTAAACAAAATATCGGTGCATCTTATCTTAATGTGCTTCCTGAGAGCCTGTGGGAAATAATAAATAGGCTGAAGGCTGAAGGCTACGATGTGGGAGAAAGGGCAATAGATAAGGATACACTTTTTAATGATGTTTTCAACTATGCAAGGAATATTGGTAACTGGGCAGAGGGTGAAATTGACAGGCTTGCAAAAACCGGCAAACTCATACTCATTCCAGTTAATACATATAAGAGGTGGTTTGAGGAGTTGTCCGAAGGTATTAAAAAGGCAGTCCTTAAGAGTTGGGGCGATGTAGGACAGAGCAATATCATGATATGGCAAGGTGCAAGCGGAACAAAATATATAGTTATACCTGCTGTGAGATATGGCAATATACTTTTCGCTCCTCAACCCTCAAGAGGCTGGGAACAGAATGTAAAAAAACTCTATCACGATGTCACCCTCGCACCACACCATCAGTACGTAGCATTTTACCTATGGCTTAAAAATGATTTTCAGGCAGATGCTATTGCACACATTGGCACGCACGGAACCCATGAATGGCTCTCAGGGAAAGAGGTAGGATTTACTAATGAAGATCCTCCAGAGGCTTTGATACAGGATTTACCGAATATTTATCCTTATATAGTTGATGATGTTGGCGAAGGACTTCAGGCAAAGAGGCGCGGCATGGCTGTAATCATTGACCACATGACACCGCCCTTTGATAAGGCAGGGCTAAATAAAGAGCTAAAAGAACTTTCTGTCCTTATCGATGATTACAATGTGGCAAAAGAAAAAAGCCCATCCCTTGCAGAGACAAAATTAACGGAGATAAATAATCTTGCTGAAAAAATAGGGCTACTTACGGATTTAAAAATAACCGAAAATAGGTCGGGCATTCTGCCTGACAACCGAGGCAAGATGCCTCGGCTATTATCGCATGAGCAGATAGAGGGAATGGAACATTACATCAAAGAGATTTCTGAAAAACAGACGCCCTTTGGTCTTCATACATTCGGGAAATCTCCAGAAGAAAAATACAGGAGAACTACTGCAGAGGCAGTCTTATCCATTGAAAAAGGGCTTTCAAAGGAGGAAAGGGAGAAAAGGATAATAGAACTTGAAGATAGGATAATCAAAAGTGGAAAGAGAGAGATTGATTCCTTTGTTGCTACCCTTTCAGGAAGATACATTACTGCTGGTCAGGGTAATGACCCCATAAGGAATCCTGATTCCTTACCCACAGGCAAAAACTTTTATTCCTTTGACCCGACGAGAATCCCATCAAAATCTACATATGAGATGGGTGTAAGGTTAGCAAAGGAGCTTATTGAAGGCTATAAACAGAGGCATGGCTTATATCCCGACAAAATCACATTTAATTTATGGGGTGTCGAGACCATAAGGCATGAGGGCGTGATGGAGTCCCAGATTATGTATCTCATGGGAATAAGGCCGAAATGGGATGAGCGGGGGAGGGTTACGGGTGTTGAGGCAATAACAAGGAATAAGATTGAGAGGCAGAGGATAGATGTTACAATCGTGCCCTCAGGGCTTTATAGGGATCTGTTTTCAAACCTTATGGCTCTACTTGATAAGGCTGTATCGCTGGCGAAAGAGCAGGAGGAAGAAGACAATATCCTGAGGTTAAATATCGTGAAGACAAGGAAGATGCTCATAGAGAAAGGCATTTCTGAAGATAAAGCAGAAAGGCTTGCAGCTGTAAGGCTCTTTACCGGTCCATCCGGTGCTTATGGGACAAATCTCGACAAAGTAATCCCCATGTCCAATACATGGGATAATGAAAAGCAGGTTGCGGATGTTTATTTCATGAGGATGAGTCATCTGTATGGACAGGGGTTTTGGGGCAACAAGGCTGAAGGCTTAAGGCTGAAGGCTGAAGAGGATATAAGTCTGATGCTCTTTAAGAACGCCCTTTCGGGGACAAAGGTGGCTATTCACAGCCGCTCGGGGAATGTTTATGCAACGCTGGATAATGATGACTTCTTTCAATACCTCGGAGGAACTGCAATGGCAATACGTGCAATAGACGGAAAGACACCTGAGGTTTATGTCACGAATATGTCCAATCCAAAACAGCCTAAACAGGAGACCATTGAAAAACTCATGGGAAGGGAAATGAGGTCAAGGTATCTGAATCCTGAATGGATAAAGGCTATGATGAGAGAAGGATATGCAGGTGCAAGATTTGTGGATAAAGTTGTGGAGCATCTATGGGGATGGCAGGTGACAGTGCCTGAGGCTGTTGATGCAGCAAAGTGGAATGAGATGTATGAGACATATGTTTTAGATAGAAATGGACTGAACATAAAGGAGATGTTCAAACAGTCAAAGAATATGTGGGCTTATCAATCCATTGTAGCGAGGATGCTTGAAAGCGTGAGAAAGGACTATTGGAAACCTGATAAAAAAATAGTTGAGACCCTTGCAAAGGAATATGCAGAGAGCGTAAAAGAGGTTGGCCTTGCATGTTGCGACCACACATGCAATAATCCGTTGCTTACAAAATTCACATCATCTGTTTTAATGTCAGTGCCGGGATTGAAGGCTCAGGTGAAAGGCTTTATTAAGGCGCTGGATGCAATTAAGAACCCGGAGCAGCAGAGCAGTAGCGCAGAGGTTCGGAAGCCTTCAGCCTTAAGCCTTCAGCCTAAATTAGCTCCTGATGGAAAAGGCAAAATTGTTGAAGGCTATGAGATGCAGGATGTCAATGCTGGAGGGGCATCATCTGCACCAATTCCTTATCTGTTCTTGATAGGCTTTTTGGTATTTTTAGGGCTTATAACGCTTGGATGGAGAAAGATAAGGATATAAGTGTTTTCCTTTGACAAACCTCATGAATTCATCTATTATTCTGGCTATGGAATTAGATGTAATAAATCTTAAAGTGCAGATAAAAGAAAGACTTACCTATGACAGAAGGATAGAACTCGTCTATCTTTTCGGTTCGCTTGCAAAGGATATAGCTACACCCCTAAGCGATGCAGATATAGCCATTCTACTTTCAAAAGAGATATCTGCCAGCGATTATCTTAAGGTTCAACTGGGGCTTGTGAGTGCATTTGAGCCATTTTTCCCTAAGATTGAAGTTCAGCTTGTTGTCCTTAACGGGGCTCCAATTGTGTTATCCTATGAGGTTATACAACATGGGAAATGTCTTTTTGCAAGAAGTGAAAATCTAAGAATCGAGTATGAGACAGGAACTATGAGAGAGTTCTTTGATACTGAGTATATGCGATATGTTCAGGATTACTACCAGCAAAAACGAATTATGGAGGGTCGTTTTGGTCGTAAGTTTAAAAAGCATAAGAGAGCGGCTTGAAAAAGTAGAGTCAGAATTGAGTCTTCTTAAAGAATTTAAAGAATTATCAGAAGAAGAATTCCTCTCGGATGTAAAGAATGTAAGAACTGCTGAGAGGTGCTTCCAGATTGCAATAGATTGCTGTCATGATATTGCTAATCATATTATTGCAGAATACAATATGACACGGCCTGACAGATACCAGAGTGTCTTTGAGATTCTCGGGAAGGAAGGGGTTTTTTCTGAAGATTTTACAGAGAAATTAAAAAAGATGGCAAGATTTAGAAATCTTTTAGTTCATCTGTACTTGAAAGTATTGCCAGAGGAAGTCTATCATAATATCCAGAATAATCTCTTAGATTTCGAGACCTTTTCAAAGGGTATCTTAAAATTTATAGAGGAGAATCCACTAAATGATTCCTGATAGACACGGACATTTTGGCATATACGGTGGAAGATTTGTCCCTGAGACCCTGATGCCTGCGTTATACGAGCTCGAGAAGGAATACCTTAAGGCAAAGAGGGATAAAAAGTTTAAAAGAATACTTGCAGAATACCAGAGAAATTATATCGGAAGACCCACACCTCTATATTATGCAGAGAGGTTAACCGAACATCTGGGTGGTGCAAAGATATATCTTAAAAGGGAAGACCTTGCTCATACAGGTGCTCACAAAATAAATAATGCACTTGCACAGTGTCTTTTAGCAAAGCGCATGGGTAAAAGGCGTATAATAGCGGAGACAGGTGCGGGTCAGCATGGTGTTGCCACTGCTACTGGTGCCGCATTGATGGGACTTACCTGTGAGATATATATGGGAACGGAAGATATGCAGAGGCAGTCTTTGAATGTCTTTCGTATGAGGCTCCTCGGTGCTGAGGTTAGAGAGGTTACACTCGGGACAAGGACATTGAAAGATGCAATAAGCGAGGCACTCAGAGACTGGACAACAAATGTAAGAGATACACACTATGTTATGGGAACTGTGTTTGGTCCTCATCCTTATCCCATGATGGTCAGGGATTTTCAATCAGTAATCGGAAAAGAGACAAGGGCACAGATTCTACGCGCAGAGGGAAGGCTTCCGGATATGCTTGTTGCCTGTGTAGGTGGAGGAAGCAATGCGATGGGACTCTTCTATGAATTTCTATCCGATGACATCAGAATGATCGGTGTTGAGGCAGGAGGACTCGGGATAGAGACAGGCAAACATGCAGCAAGGTTTGCTGGTGGTTTTCTCGGCATCCTTCAGGGGACAAAGAGCTATGTCCTTCAGGACGAAGAGGGGCAGATACTTCCAACACACTCTGTCTCTGCAGGGCTCGATTACGCAAGCGTAGGACCCGAGCATAGTTATCTCCGTGACATCGGCAGAACCGAATACACATACGCTACAGATGAAGAGTCGCTGTCTGCATTTGAACTGCTGAGCAGGCTCGAAGGTATTACACCTGCACTTGAAGCTGCCCACGCAATTGCTGAGGTGGTAAAATTAGCACCCAATCTTCCGAAAAATAAGATTATAGTGATTAATCTCTCGGGCAGGGGCGATAAGGATGTTCAGCACGTGGCGAAGATAAGGGGGATAGTCCTTAAGGATTAAGGATTAAGGATTAAGGATTAAGGGGTAAGGATTAAGGGGTAAGGATTAAGGATTAAGGATTAAGGATTAAGGGGTAAGGGGACTTATGGTATCGAGGATAGAGAAGAGATTTAAAGAACTCAAGAAAGATGGCAGAAAGGCGCTGATACCATATATCATGGTTGGAGACCCTGACCTTACTACAACAGAGGAACTTGTTATCGAGATAGAGCGGGCAGGTGCTGATATGATTGAGCTCGGTGTGCCATTCAATGACCCTCTTGCAGATGGACCTGCAATACAGAAGGCGGGCGAAAGGGGATTAAAGAACAAGGTCTCCCTGAGAGATGTCTTTGCGATTGTAAAGAGGCTAAGGGAGAAGACGGAGATTCCGCTTATTATCATGACATATTACAATCTTATCTTCAGATACGGGGAGGATGCATTTGCAAGAGATGCGGTTGGCTCTGGAATAGACGGTGTAATCATACCTGATCTACCCCCGGAAGAAGGAGATAACTTCATTAAGGCTTCAAGGCTTTCAGGTCTTGATACCATATTTCTTACCGCACCGACGAGTACAGAGGAAAGGATAAACAAGATTGCAAAGGTTTCAAGGGGGTTTATCTATCATGTCTCATTAACCGGTGTCACAGGTTCAAGACTCGGGACTGTCGAGTCTATCAGGGAATCTGTGGATATTGTGAGAAGATACTCAAGGCTTCCTGTGGCAGTAGGTTTTGGCGTATCATCACCTGAACAGGCATCAGTGGTTACAGAATTTGCTGATGGGGTGATTGTAGGGAGTGCAGTGGTAAGGATAATAGAAAACAATTTTTCTTCTCCCACTACGCTGAAAACAGAGGTATATAGATTCATTGCTTCGCTAAGAAAAGGGATAGATGAATTCTGAGACAGATAAGACGGTAAGATACCTTTCTACCCTGATGGAGTTGAGCGCCCTTCTGAACTCGACACTGGATCAGAAGGTAGTCAGGCGTAGAGCTATGGAGGCTGCCACGAGACTGATGGAATGTGAAGTTGGCTCGCTTTTGCTTGTGGATGAGGAACGAGGAGATTTGTTCTTTGAGGTGGCGCTTGGTGAGAAGGGCGATCAGGTTAAAGAGATAAGACTCAAGATAGGTAAGGGAATTGCTGGATGGGTGGCAGAGAAAGGAGAGCCTGCTATCATCAATGATGTCCAGAACGACCCGAGATTTTTTAAGAAGGCTGATGAGAAGAGTAAGTTTGTGACGAGAAATATGATATGCGTTCCTGTTAAGTCAAAAGGGAAGGTTATTGGTGTGCTTCAGGCTATTAACAAACTCGGTGGGCTGGTTTTTACCGAAGAAGACCTCACTGCATTCGAGTCGCTCAGCAATCAGGTGGCTATCGCTATAGAAAATGCAAGACTCTACGAAGAACTCCATGAGACATTTATAAGTACATCCACGGCTCTTGCAGAGGCTATTGAGAAGAGGGACCCTTATACAGGAGGTCATACTAAGAGGGTTATGGTGTATTCGATTGCCATGGGTAAAGAACTTGGTCTTAGCGATGCTGAAATAGAGACATTGAAACTTTCAGCAATACTTCACGATGTAGGCAAGATAGGTATAGAGGATAAAGTGCTGAGGAAACAGGGATCACTTGACGATGAAGAGTTTAAACAGATGAAGATGCATCCACTTCTTGGTGGGGATATACTTGTCCATGTGAGGCAATTGAGAGATGTGATACCTGGTACATTATTTCATCACGAGAGACCTGATGGAAGGGGTTATCCAAAGGGACTCAACAGCAATGAAATACCCTTTACAGCAAAAATTATTGCTACTGCTGATACATTTGATGCGATGACTACTACAAGACCATATAGAAAGGCATTGAGCTTTGAGACAGCATTTATGGAACTGAAGAAATACTCTGGGGTACAATTTGATAGTAAAGTGGTGGAAGCCTTTTTCAGGGCATGGGAAAAAGGA
>JBFLZU010000110.1:19320-36863 GCA_040756155.1 Nitrospirota bacterium
GACTACTACAAGACCATATAGAAAGGCATTGAGCTTTGAGACAGCATTTATGGAACTGAAGAAATACTCTGGGGTACAATTTGATAGTAAAGTGGTGGAAGCCTTTTTCAGGGCATGGGAAAAAGGAGTGCTGAAAGAGGAAGGACAAGAAAAAGGAGGAGGAAAGGATGCGGTTTAAGGTGCTTGGCTGTTATGGTGCAGAACTCCCGAATTTTAGACCTACAGGATTTCTTATAGGAGAATCTCTTCTACTTGATGCAGGGACTATAGGTATGGCACTCGATGAAGAACAAGAGATGCTGGTTTCAGATGTCCTGATAACACATTCTCACATGGACCATGTTAAATCACTTCCGTTTTTGATCGATGTAGTGGCATCAAGAAAGAATAGTCCTATTATTATCTATAGTACCTACGAGGTGCTTGATATCATCCATAAACATCTCTTTAATAATCTGCTCTGGCCTGATTTTACAAGGATACCTTCATCAGAGTATCCCTTTGTAAAACTTGTTTCTTTAGAAGAGGGGGTATATAAAAAGATTAACGAATTTATGGTAAAGGCTATAAAGGTCAATCATTCGGTGCCTGCAGTAGGGTATATTATTAAAAACAGCGATGGAGATTCTCTGCTTTATACAGGTGATACAGGTCCGACCGAAGCGATATGGAGGGAGGCATCGCTTGAGAACTCCTTGAAGGGTGTAATTGTAGAAACATCATTCCCGAATAGCATGAAGGATCTGGCATTAGCCTCAGGACATCTAACACCTGAGATGCTTGGTTTTGAACTAAAAAAGATGGAGAATATAGATATCCCTATCTTTATTACACATTTAAAACCTTCACATCTCGATATCCTTAAGGAAGAACTTATAGCGTTAGGGATAAAGAATATAATCTTCCTCGAAGATGGGAAAGAATATGAGGTATGAGTGGCGGGACAAGAATATCCCACCTATGGCGATAGGCAGGGTTTTCTAACTCCGCTGAATAGATGAATCAACGGTCAACGGAGAACGGATAACGGATAATGGCATGGTTTAAGAGAGATAGACTCCCTAAAGAACAGAGAAAGGTAAAGATACCTGAAGGGCTGTGGGTAAGGTGCGAAAATTGTAAGGAAATTATTTACAAGGCTGAAGTAGAAAAGAATCTCAAGGTATGTCCAAAATGCAATTACCATTTTCGCATAACACCAGAGGAACGAATTGCACTCATCATTGATGAAGGGACATTTATCGAGATGGATGCCAATCTTGTCTCCAATGATCCACTTGAGTTTAAGGACACTATTAGGTATAAGGATAGAATAAAGAATTATCAGAAGAAGACAGGGAAGAAAGAGGCTGCTGTTAGTGGTATAGGGAAGATAAATGGTTATTCTGTGGTAGTCGTAGTGCTTGATTTTTCATTCATGGGTGGCAGTATGGGTTCTGTTGTTGGAGAGAAGGTAGCAAGGGCAGCAGAGACGGCGATAAAAGAGGGGCTTCCACTTATTATAGTGTCATCATCGGGTGGTGCGAGGATGCAGGAAGGTGTGCTCTCACTTATGCAAATGGCAAAGACATCCGCTGCCATAGCAAGATTGGGTAAAAAGGGTATCCCTTTTATATCCATTCTTACAGATCCTACATTTGGTGGTGTTACTGCGAGCTTTGCAATGCTCGGAGATGTTATTATCGCTGAGCCGCGTTCCCTCATTGGATTTGCTGGACCAAGGGTAATAGAACAGACTATCAAGGAACAACTTCCTGCGGGCTTTCAGAGGGCTGAATTTCTATTAAATCATGGACTGGTGGATATGATAGTTGAAAGAAAACACCTTAAGGAGACACTTGCAAGGCTACTGTTATTTTTCTCAACACCAGTCTACGACTCGTAGAACGGTTTGATGAGGTTATGAACTATAGCGAGTATCTATACAACCTACATAGATATGGTATTAAATTTGGTCTTGAAAATACCTACCTCCTTATGAAGATACTCGATAACCCCCATAATGCATTTAGCTCTATTCATATTGCTGGAACCAATGGTAAGGGTTCAACAGCCGCTATACTCTCATCTATACTGAAGGCATCAGGTTACAGGGTAGGACTGTATACCTCTCCACACCTTGTCAATTTCACAGAGAGGATAAAGGTAAACGGTGTTCCTATTTCGGAGAGCAGTGTTGAGAAACTCACCGGGTATCTAAAATCTCAAATCTCAAGTCTCAAATCTGACATTACACCCACCTATTTTGAATTCACCACTGCCCTTGCTTTCCGTTACTTTGCCGATGAAGATGTGGATATCGCTGTGATCGAATGTGGAATGGGGGGGAGACTTGACTCAACAAATGTCATTACGCCATCTGTTTGTATAATTACAAATATTGATTATGATCATCAGTTTTTCCTTGGATACTCGATAAAAGAAATAGCATTTGAAAAGGCAGGTATTATAAAAGAAGGAATACCAGTAATTACATCTGTGAGCCATCAAGATGCGATTGATGTATTGACAGATGCCTGTATTAACAAGAGATCAAGACTATACTTATATGGAAAGGACTTTTACTCATCAATTGAGAGGGCAGATATAAATGGCATCTATTTTAACTATAAAGGAATAAAGCCTTATAGAAATCTTTACCTTCCACTTTTAGGTGAATATCAGGCTACCAACGCATCTCTGGCAATTGCTGCGGCTGAGATATTGATAGAACAGGGATATTCGATTAGCGAAGATGAAATAAAAAGAGGGCTGAGTGAGACAGTATGGGAAGGAAGGCTACATATAATAGGACGAGACCCCACAGTAATCTTAGATGGTGCACACAATCCATCTGCAGCAAGGTTACTCAAGGATGTTCTGGTTAAGACCTTCCTCTCTGGAGGGAAAAGACTGATAATTATTCTCGGCATTATGAACGATAAAGATATAGAGGGTATAATCTCTACACTTGCACCTGATGCAGATATGGTTATAGTTACAAGACCAGGGTCAGACCACAATTGCAGTAACTATATGGGATATGCGTATGAAAGGTCAGCAGACCCTTATGACCTTATGAGAGCGGTAAAAAGATATAATCAGAAAGTTGTGGTATCAGAGACTGTATCTTCTGCATTGTCTGTGGCTTTAAAGTCTGCAGAGGTAGATGATATTATCTGTGTGACAGGCTCCCTCTATACAGTCGGAGAAGTGCTGGAATTTAAAAATGCAATGAGGAAGGTTCTTTCGGGTTGAGACATCGGATTATAATCATACTCATACCTGTTATTTTTTTAATATTCTTCTTTAACCCATCAGAAGGAGAAACTGAAGAGGCTACAAACAAAAGGGCACCTGTTTCTATATCATCGGATACCCTTGAATATATAAAAGAGACAGATACCTATATTGCGAAGGGTTCAGTTGAGATAATTCAGGAAGACACACATATACTTGCAGATTACGCTACATTGGATAATACAACAGGTGATGTCCATGCCGAAGGGAATGTTGTTTACTATGATAAAGATAATGTGCTCTTTGGAGATAAAGCAGATGTCAACCTGAATACAGACATGGGGGTTGTTTACAATAGCAGGATATTCAACATCCCGGATAATTACTACATTTCAGGAAAAGAGATGAAGAAGGTTGGAGAATCAGAATATACAGCTGATAAGGCTACATTTACCACATGCGATGCACCGATACCTGCGTGGAAGTTTACAGGTAGTAATGTAAAGGTATCTCTTAACGACTATATTACTGCAAATAATGTTTTAATGTATGTGAAGAATATTCCTATCTTATATACTCCATATTTAAAACTACCGGTGAAAAAAGAAAGACAGAGTGGATTTCTCATGCCGAGGTTTGGACATTCAAACAAAAAAGGGGCATTTCTGAATAACGCTTATTATTGGGCTATGGCGGATAATATGGATTCGACTTATTATCTTGACTACTGGAGCAAACTTGGCAAAGGTGGCGGAGCGGAATATAGATATATTTTTGGTAACGATGCAAGTGGATATAATAATATAAGTGGATACGCCTTTTACTATCACGCCCATCTACACACTACGGAACGACATAAAAATTTTGGGGATCTCGTCATAAAACATTCACACCCACTTCCAGACAGCTGGTATGGAAATGCAGATATCAGGTATCTCCCCCGTAAAGAACTCTACAGGACCTATGATATACTTTACAGGGATTACCGACAGTTTCTTCAGGAGAGGTACAAAAGTTCGCTTGAGTCAAATATCCATGCGAGTAAAAGCACAAGTGACACGAGAACTTATGCCCTTATGCGTGTTACTCAGGACCTTTATGGAGATACAAAGCGAGTAATCCAAAAACTACCTGAGGTTGGTTATGTCCTCTCTGATAAAGAGATATTTGGCTATTCGGATAAAGAACCACCTATCGTTCCATTACGTGCAAGCCTTAATACCACGGGTGTGTATTTTTACAGAAAAGATGGACTAACAGCCCAGAGGATTGATATAAATCCTGCCTTTAACTCACCCTTTAATTTAGGAAGGGGATTTGTACTTACTCCGAGACTGGGTTTAAGAGAGACCTTCTACAACATTGGAGACAACTGGGTGACAAGGAACCCTCACAGAGAATTGTTCGATACAGGTGCCTCTCTTACTACAAGAGTATCTCGTGTATTTGATGTTAAAGGTCCTTCTGGCATGGATAGAATGAAACATGTAATCGAACCTGATATAGGTTATTCCCTCGTTCCACGTGTCAATCAACGTGATATACCATCATTTGATGGTGTTGACTCTATAGGGAGGTCAAGCGTTATTTCATATGGGGTTACAAACAGGTTTATAGCGAGGTATGAAGAAGAACCTGATAAAGAAAAGAGCCCTGAAGATAAAGGTTCTAAAGGGAAAGAGCGTGTGGTTAAGAAAATAGAGTTCTTGACGCTGAGGCTCTCACAGAGTTATGATATACATGAGTCAAGGAGGCGGGAGAACCTTATTACATCGCCAAGCAGACCATATTCTCCTATAACAGCAGAGTTGGGTATAAAGACACCAACTCTTTTTTCTCTGACAGCAAACAGTAGTTATAATACCTATACGAGGGTAACACCATCACACAACCTTGAGGCGAAATTAGAGGAAAAGGAATGGTTTGTCAAATTAATAGAAAGATACACAAAATCGCCGAGGTTACTGTATTTCATTGGTGAGGCGGGAGTAAAACCGACCAAATACATTGACTTCAATATAATGGCGGGATATGATGGAGCAGTGGAGAAGTTAAAGGAATTTCAGGTAAGTCAGACAGTTAGACTGCAGTGCTGGGCGATTAATATAATGTTAAAAGACAGCTTCCGTGAGAAAGAAACGCCCTACAGGATGCATTATTGGCGGGAGAGAGAAATCTTTGTTACCTTTGAACTCAAAGGTGTGGGTAAATACAGGGTTCTATAATGAAAGGTCTAATCCTGAGTGGTGGTAAAGGGACAAGGCTCAGACCTATAACCTTTACCAGTGCAAAACAGCTTATTCCCATAGCAAATAAACCCGTGTTGTTTTACGGTATCGAATCTCTCTGCGAAGCTGGTATTACTGATATTGGTATAGTAGTCGGGGATACAGCAGAAGAAGTAAAGATGGCTGTGAAAGATGGGAGTTACTGGGGAGTGAAAATAAGTTATATACATCAGGAGGAGCCATTAGGATTGGCGCATGCCCTACTTGTCTCAGAAGGATTTTTGAAAGATGAACCGTTTGTGATGTATCTCGGAGATAATCTGATTCTCGGTGGGATAAAGGAACTGGTTAAAGAATTTAATGTCAGAAAACCGAATGCAGAGATACTTCTATCAAAGGTTTCCAATCCGAGCCAGTTCGGCGTTGCAGAACTTAAAGACGGGAAGGTTATTCGACTCATAGAGAAACCAAAAGAACCAAAGAGTGACCTTGCCCTTGTTGGTGTTTACATGTTTGATCACAATGTATTCAAGGCTGCCAAGAACATTAAACCTTCGTGGAGGAGTGAACTCGAGATAACCGATGCAATTCAATACCTTATAGATAATGGCTATGAGGTATATCCTCATATGATAAGTGGCTGGTGGAAAGATACAGGAAAGGTAGAGGATATACTTGAAGCGAACAGGATGGTGCTTGATACCTTTGAGATGCGGATTGAAGGGACCGTTGACACTGGCTCCAAGGTTGATTTCAAGGTGGTTATAGAAAAAGGGGCAGAGGTAATAGCAAGTACTATCAGGGGTCCTGCGATAATCGGTGAGTCAACACAGATTATTAATTCCTACATAGGGCCATTTACATCCATAGCAGACAATGTGCTTATAAAAGACAGCGAGATTGAACACAGCATAGTCATGAACGGAAGTTCTATCATTGATATCAGAAGTAGGATAGAGGACAGTCTCATCGGGAGAAATGTAGAGATATCAAGGTCCTCACATAGACAGAAGACATACAGGCTTATACTCGGTGATAACAGCAAGATAGGAGTGCTATGAAGTGATTAAGGATTAAAGATTAAAGATTAAGGATTAAGGATTAAGGAGATTGAGTTGATAGATGGTGTGAAGATAAAAAGATTAAAGGTCATCCCTGATGAGAGGGGGAGATTAATGGAGATACTCAGGTCTGACGACGATATGTTTATAAAATTTGGACAGATGTATATGACTACGGTCTATCCAGGTGTTGTCAAGGCATGGCATTATCACAAAAAGCAACTTGACAACTTTGTATGTATAAAAGGCATGGTGAAACTCGTACTCTATGATAACAGGGATAATTCATCCACGAGGGGTGAACTGAATGAATTTTTCATAGGAGAACATAATCCAGAGCTGATACAGATACCAGTTGGTGTATTACACGGTTTCAAATGTATAGGTGAGAATGAGGCAATAGTAATTAATTGTCCAACGGAGATATATAACCGTGCCGAACCTGACGAGTTCCGGATAGACCCACATGCTGGAGATATACCATATAACTGGGAGAGAAAAGACGGATAGCAATTAGCAATTAACAATTAACAATTGATAATTAACGATGAAAATTGTTGTAACAGGTGGAGCCGGTTTTATAGGTTCAAACTTTATAAGATATATCCTCTCTGTATATCCTGATTATAGAGTTATTAATATTGATGCCCTTACCTATGCGGGGAATCTATTAAGCCTTGAAGATGTGTCTCAAAACCCAAATTATACCTTTGTTCATGGTGATATTGCCAATTTCGAACTTGTAAGGGAAATAACTGCTGGTGCAGGGGCTGTTATAAATTTTGCTGCTGAGACCCATGTTGACAGAAGTATAGAAGATCCATTTATATTTGTCAGGACAAATGTCCTCGGCATGCAGATGCTGCTTGAGGCAGTCAAGAATAATGGTGTTGATTTATTCATACAGATATCGACCGATGAGGTCTATGGTTCTCTCGGTGATTCGGGTGTTGAGTTAACCGAAATGTTTAATGAGGAGAGTATGTTGAAACCCAATAGTCCCTACGCAGCAAGCAAGGCAGCGGCAGACCATATTGTCAGGGCATACAGTGTGACATACAAACTTCCGACTATAATAACAAGATGTACGAATAACTATGGTCCATACCAGTATCCTGAAAAACTTATCCCACTGTTTATAATGAATGCCTTGATGGATAAAACATTACCCCTTTATGGAGATGGTATGAATATCAGGGAATGGATACATGTCGAGGACCACTGCAGGGCAATCGATGCAATATTGCACCATGGGAGGATCGGTGAGATATACAATATAGGCAGTGGAGAAGAGATGCGGAATATAAATATTGCTGAACTTATACTCGATACTCTCGGAAAACCCAAGTCGCTCATAAACTATGTAACAGATAGACCAGGACATGACAGGAGATATGCCCTCGATTCTACAAAAATCAAAGAAGAAGTCGGCTGGAAGCCTATTCATACCTTCAAGGAAGGCATACGACAGACCATAAAGTGGTATATCGAAAATAAGGAGTGGTATGAAAGGATTTTGGCAAAGTGAGGACTCATGTGAGGATACTAATCATGGGTGCCAATGGTATGCTCGGTTCAGATCTGGTTAAACATCTTGGAGGATCGTACGAGATTGTTGGTACTGGGAAAAAGGACCTTGATATAACAGATAAAAAGGCTACTATCGAGACTATTAACTCCCTTTCTCCTTCTATCGTGATAAATTCTGCTGCCTATACTGATGTGGATGGTTGTGAATCTGACAGAGAGAGGGCATTTATGGTTAATAGAAATGGTGCAGGGAATATTGCAATGGGATGCAGGGAGATAAATGCTAAGCTCATACATATCAGCACCGATTATATATTTGACGGTAAAAAAAATAAGCCTTATGTAGAGGACGATGAACCATGCCCACTTAACATATATGGCTTATCCAAACTCGAAGGTGAGAAAGAGATTAGAAAAGTATTGCCGTTAAATGGCTATTTAATCGTTCGTACCTCATGGCTTTTCGGTAAGAATGGGGAAAATTTTGTTAGCACAATACTAAAACTTTCAGGTGAGAAGGATGAACTCAAGGTTGTAAACGATCAGGTCGGTTCTCCTACATATACGGTTGATCTTTCGGAGGCTATAGAAAGACTGATGAATAACAATGCTACAGGTATAGTTAATGTTACAAATTCAGGTGAGTGTTCATGGTATAATTATGCTGTTGAGATATTAAGGCTTTCCGGGAATGAGAGGATTAGAGTGTTGCCTATAAAAACTGAGGAATCAAGAAGGTCTGCACCAAGACCAGCTTATTCTGTTTTGAATAATGGGCGTTATCGTTTAATTACAGGACACAGCATAAGGCACTGGGGAGATGCGGTGAAGGAATACATTAAAACAATTAACAATTAGTAATTAACAATTAGCAATTAATAATTAATAATTAATAATTGATATGGAGGTATTCGGAATGAATATATGTGTTATAGGAACAGGTTATGTAGGATTGGTCACAGGTGCATGTTTCTCAGAATTCGGGATAAAGGTTACATGTGTAGATAAGGAGAAGAAAAAGATAGAAGCCCTCAAGAAGGGTCAGATACCACTATATGAACCAGGTTTAGAAGAAATTGTGAAGAGAAACACAAAAGAGGAGAGGTTGTTATTTACTTCAGACATTGCTCATGCAGTAAGGAAATCCCTTGTGATCTTTATCGCTGTAGGGACTCCACCGAGGGGAGATGGTTCTGCAGACCTTGCAGGTATTGATGAAGTTGCAAGGGCTATAGCTGAAAATATGAATGGTTATAAAGTGATAGTTACAAAGAGTACTGTTCCTGTTGGCACAGGTGAAAGGATAAGAAAGATTATAATACAGAGTCAGAGAGAAAAGTCAAACTTCGACATAGCCTCCAATCCTGAATTTCTTCGTGAAGGCTCTGCAATAGAAGATTTTATGAGACCAAACAGGGTGGTAATAGGTGCCTCGAGTGAACAGGCGATAGCCATATTAAAAGACCTCTATAGTCCACTTTACCTTATAGAAACACCATTTGTAATAACGGATATAAAAACAGCAGAGATGATCAAGTATGCTACCAATGCATTCTTGGCTACAAAGATTTCGTTTATAAATGAAATAGCAAATATATGTGAGAAGGTTGGTGCAGATGTGCATGTGGTAGCCAAGGGTATAGGGCTGGATAACAGGATTGGACCAAAGTTTTTACATCCAGGTCCAGGTTATGGGGGCTCATGCCTTCCAAAAGATGCCCTTGCTATAAGCAAAATAGCGAGGGATCACGGTTATGAATTCAAACTTATAGATACTGTGATAAGTGTTAATGACCGTCAGAAGGTTATTATGGTTGAAAAGATAAAAAAGGCTGTTGGTGACCTGAAGGGGAAGACCATAGGTGTTCTGGGGCTTTCGTTCAAGCCCAATACTAATGATATAAGAGAGTCACCTGCAATAGCGGTCATAAATAGAATACAGAAAGAAGGTGCGAAGATAAAGGCATATGACCCTGCAGCGATTGAAGAGGCAAAGAAGGTGCTTGAGAAGGTAATATATTGCAAAGACTCCTATGAGGTGGCGAAGAACTCTGATGCACTTATAATTATGACAGAATGGAATCAGTTCAGAAATCTTGATATAATAAAACTAAAGGACATAATGAAAAAACCAATGATTATTGATTTGAGAAATATATATGATCCCAAAAGGATGAAAGAACTCGGTTTCGATTATACATCCGTGGGGAGATAATAAAAGGAGAAAGATTATGGCAGTGCAACGTGCAAAGAGAAAGATGCTTGGAGAATTGCTTTTAGAAGCAGGGGTTATTACACAGGACCAGCTATCGAGGGCGCTTGCTGAACAACAGAAAAAGGGTGGAAGATTAGGTGATATGCTTAAGAAACTCGGCTTTATTACCGATGAGAAGATGATTGAATTTCTTGGAAACCAGCTTGGAATATCCTATATGGATGTCTCAAGGTTCTCTATAGATCCTGCTGTTGTTAAACTCATACCAGAGACAACTGCAAGGAGATACAGGGTGATTCCTATTTCGAAGGCAGGGAAGGAACTTGTGCTTGCAATGGTTGACCCACTCGATGTATTTGCGATTGACGAGATAAGTAATATTACTGGGCTTGATGTCCAGTCGGTTGTAAGCACAGAAAAAGATGTGATGAAGGCAATCGATAGGTATTACAAGGCTACCGAATCTGCATCTGTGCAGGAGATATACAGAGGAGTCAGGAGGGGGACCGCAGAAGAGGTTAAAGAGGCTGTTGTTGTACCTGAGGCAGAAGATACACCTGTAGTAAAATTAGTAAACCTTATTATTACACAGGCAGCAAAAGAAAATGCTTCAGATATCCATATAGAGCTTGAGGAAGACAGCCTGAGGGTGAGGTATCGTGTTGATGGTGTGCTCCATGAGGCGATGTCTCCGCCAAAGGAATTTCATGCTGGCTTAGTCTCGAGAATCAAGATAATGGCTGATCTCGATATCGCTGAAAAGAGGATACCACAGGACGGACGTTTTCCAATAAATACAGGTAGAAAAGAATTCGATGTCCGTGTATCTACACTTCCGACCGTATTTGGTGAAAAGGTTGTCATGAGACTTCTTGAAAAGACAGGCGGTATAAAATCGCTTGATGAACTTGGTTTTTTGCCTGATACCCTCTCAGTATTTGAGAAGATGATCAGGAGACCATATGGATTTATCCTTGTAACAGGTCCTACCGGTAGTGGTAAAACAACAACACTATACTCTGCACTCAGTGAAATAAATTCTATGGAAAAGAATATTGTGACTGTAGAAGACCCTGTGGAGTATGAGATAAAACTCATAAATCAGGTTCAGATAAACCCGAAGGCAGGCCTTACCTTTGCCTCAGGTCTCCGTTCTATACTCCGTCAGGATCCTGATATAATGCTGGTTGGTGAGGTAAGGGATTCTGAGACCGCAAATATCGCTATTCATGCTGCCCTCACAGGACACCTCGTCTTCAGCACCCTTCATACAAATGATTCCGCTGGTGCTGTGGCAAGGTTGATAGATATGGGTATAGAGCCTTTTTTGATCTCATCATCATTGCTCTGTGTCCTTTCCCAGCGGCTGATAAGAAGGGTGTGCTCATCATGCAGGGAATTATATGAACCCCAACCAGAACTTCTCAAGCAACTCGGCCTGGAGAACAAGGTGGGAGTGATATTTTTTAATGCAAAGGGATGTGCAGAATGTAGGGACACAGGATATTCTGGGAGGGTAGGGTTATATGAATTGCTTATAATAACAGAAGCTATAAGAGACCTCATCGTTAAAAAGTCCTCTGCGAGTGTGATAAAGGCAGAGGCTGTTAAAAAGGGATTCAGGACAATGAGGGAAGACGGGATTCTGAAAGCGATGAAGGGAATAACTACGGTTGAAGAGGTTTTAAGGGCAACACAGGAAGTGGAGGAATAAAATAGATGCCACTTTATTCCTATAAGGCTCGCAGTGATGTTGGTGCACTTGTCACAGGGACTTTAGAAAGTTCAAGCAGAGAATCTGTGGCAGAGCACCTTGATGGCATGGGATACATCCCGATATCTATCAAGGAAAAAAGGAAAGGGCTCTTAGAGATAAGGATTGGTGAGCCGAAGATAAAGTCTTCTGATCTCATCGTATTCAGCAGACAATTCTCTACGCTTATAAATTCTGGTATTCCCTTGATAGCTACACTGGAGACCCTCGCTGACCAGTCGAGGAATCCGAGGATGAAGGAAGTGATACTCCAGATCAGAAGGGATGTGGGAGGAGGCATTACACTTGCAGAGGCATTTTCAAAACACCCTAAGGTATTCTCGCCCCTCTATGCGAGCATGATAAGGGTGGGTGAAGAAGGAGGTGTTCTTGGAGAGATACTCGACAGGCTCGCTTCATTGCTTGAGCATGATGCAGAGACCCGTTCAAGGGTTAAGGCTGCTGTAAGATACCCAATTATTGTTATAGTTGCGATAGTGATTGCGTTCACAGTGCTTGTTACACTTGTAATACCGAAATTCGCTGCACTCTTTGCACAGTTCAAGGCGCAACTTCCATTGCCTACGAGGATACTTATAGGGATAAATAATGTTATAAAGAATTACTGGTATCTCATACTGGTGAGCATATTCGGTGCATATTATGCATTCAGGGTGTATATATCCACAAAGGGAGGAAGAAAGATATGGGATAGGGTTAAGATAAGGGTTCCGATCATCGGGGAGCTTATCCTTAAGGTAATAATGTCAAGGTTCTCAAGGATATTTGCTACACTTTACAGAAGTGGTCTTCCGATGCTCCAGTCGCTTGAGATTGTATCAAATACATTGAATAATGTCATCATAGCAGAGGTTATTGATTCTGTTAAAGAAGAAGTAAGAGAAGGAAGGGGACTATCAGGACCTATGAGGGCATCGGGTGTGTTCCCTCCAATAGTTTCACAGATGGTTGCCATAGGTGAAGAAAGTGGTAACCTCGATACGATGCTTACAAAGGTATCCGATTATTATGACTCTGAGGTGGAGTATGCGATAAGAAACCTCTCTACGATGATAGAGCCTGTGCTTCTTGTTGTAATTGGGACAATGGTACTCTTTCTGGCGCTTGCAGTCTTTCTTCCATTATGGGATATGGTCTCTGTAATGAAGAGATAATGTCTGGACGTACGGTTGTTGAAAGCCTCATAGTCCTCTCACTGATAGGTATACTTATATGGGTATTCATGGGAAGATATGAAAGGGTTGCTACCGCTACGAAGGAAGAGGCACTGAAGATGGAACTCTATAACATAAGGCTTTCCATAAAACTATTTAGATTGATGAACAAAAGATACCCTACTGATATAACAGAGTTAACTAAGGGAAGATTTTCAATCATTGGGACAACGATGGGGACAGCGGGTGGGATATACGATGAACAGTATTTGAAAGACCAGAAGATCGACGAGGAGGGTAATCCACTCGATCCATTTGGAAATACTTATAAATACAATCCAGAGATAGGTAAAATCCATTCACAGACCCCCGGCTATGAGGCATGGTAAATCTGATTTACTTTATCCATAGGGATGGTAATCCAGCCACCCTCTGTTTGTAGCGATACCTCTGTCTCTGTGACCTCTATGAGTCTCCCTCTGTAGATAATCCCGTTTGCTGTTACCTCGACATCTTTGCCTATAAGATTGAGAATATTATCCATATTTGTTAGTGACTTCTATGACGCCTGTCCATTGCATAAACAAGTTCTGCACCGAGCAATAATATGGTTGAGGAGTAATATATCCATAGAAGAAAGATTATAGCCGTTAGTAAGGAACCATAGATCTTACCTATGAGCATTATATTTGGCACATACAGGGTGAAGAGGTGTTTGGCTATTTCCCATAGGGCAGCAGTAATTACTCCCCCCGTAATAGCATATCTCGTATCTACCTTACGATTAGGCATTACCTTGAATATCCAGCTAAAAGAAAGGGAGACGAGAATTAATGGCAGGAGAAATTTTAACACGAAATGATAAGTCAGGAATCCGATAATCGGAAGATTTAATATGAGGGATGGATGCTCTTTTATGACCTCTGCAATCGATGTAATAAGAAAGGAGATTATAAAAAACATCAATACGAGCGTAATCCCTAATAAAGAGAGTAGGGTAGTAAGAAGAGGATGTCTTTTTTTCTGTGTTTTGAATACCACATTTACCGAATACTCTATGGAAAAAAAGACCTGACTCGAGAGCCACAAGAATATAATGATGCTCAGAGTTCCAAGAGCTTTGTAAGATCTTATCTTTACAAGTTCGTTTGTAATTGTTTGCTCAATCCCTGGAAACAGTCTCTTCATATAGGATACGATAAATGCATAGGTCTCTTCGTGTACTCCAATAATATGACCGAATATGGTCATTACTATGAAGAGCAAGGGTATTAATGACATTATCGAAAAGAAAGAAATAGATGCAGCGAAGATGAAACAGCCATCCCTCCAGAAATCCGAGAGGCTATTTTTGATGAGAGAACATAATCCATCTTTCTTCATAAATTTTATCTTTTCCTTTTGCTTTTCGTGGGTACTATCTTTATTGGTGTTCCCTTAAATCCAAAGGCATCTCTGAATCGCCTTTCGATGTATCGTATATAGGCTTCATCTATACCTTCAGGATAGTTAGCAAATATCAGGAATGTCGGTGGTTCCTTTGAAATCTGTGTGGCATATTTAAGCCTTATCACCTTTTCCCTATAAAGCGGTGGATGATGATGTGAGACTGCATCTTCAATGACCCTGTTGATCTCAGAAGTGGCGATATCCCTTTTCCTTTCTACGATTATATCATCAATAAATCTAAAAATCTGTGTTACATTTTTCCCTGTAGTTGCTGAGATATTAAGCACAGGCGCATAACCTACGAAGTATAACTGTCTTTTAACCTTATTTATATAGTCTTCTGCGGTTTCCATTACCATATCCCACTTATTAAGGAGAACTATGATCCCCTTACCCGCTTCGTGTATCATACCTGCTATTCTGATATCCTGGGAAGTTATACCTTCATAGGCATCAAGAAGCAGTATCGAAATATCTGCCCGCTCTATGCTCTTCAATGTCCTTAAGATGCTGTATCTCTCTACAGGATGAGCCACCTTTGATTGTCTTCTCAGCCCCGCTGTATCAATAAAAATATATTGTCTACCCTTGAAATTGCAGACTGTATCTACAGAGTCTCTGGTTGTTCCAGGTGCAGAGGATGTGATCATTCGTTTTTCCCCGAGTATTGTATTTATCAAGGTTGATTTTCCTACATTTGGTTTTCCAACAACAGCGATCTTTGGGAAACCTACTGCTGTTTCTTCAAATGCCTCTACTCGTGGCATCACATTGTAAAGCCTTTCCATGAGGTCATCTATACCTCTTCCGTGAAGTGCTGATATGGGTAATGGTTCATCTACCCCAAGCGAATAGAAATCATAAAGGTTTTTTTCGTAGGTATGACCATCAATCTTGTTAATCGCATATATGACAGGTTTACCAGTTAACCTCAACATATTTACTATCTCGGTATCTAATGAAGTGACGCCCTCCTTTCCATCCATTATAGAGATTATTACATCTGCCTCATTTATGGCTATAGCGGTCTGCTCCCTTATCTGTGTGAGTATCTCATCGGGACCCTCAAAAAATCTTTTGATTCTTTGGGGTGCTTCATCTGTATGTCGGTATACAGGGATAAAACCACCCGTGTCTACGATGATAAATCGCTTATCCATATATACTACTTCGCCATAGCGTCTGTCTCTTGTCACACCAGGGGTGTCTTCGACAACAGCTGGAGTCCCCAAAAAATCTTTTGATTTTTTGGGGTGCCACTCATTCCGTCTTCTGAGCATTCTGTTGAAGAGAGTAGACTTACCCACATTGGGTCTTCCGATAAGGGCAATTATAGGTCTTGCTGACATGGTAAACCCCGTTAGAAAGGACGGGGCTTTAAACCCCGCCCTTTCTATAAGGAATTGAAATTTTATCTACCCCGTTAGAAACTGATTTTCTAAGGGGGTCTATATCATCCCTGCCATAAATGGCGGGGCTTTCTAATGGGGTAAACCCCCGATAAGGCTTTATAACATATATTTTTTTTCTTGACAAATAAAAAAAGTCTGTTATATTGTGCATATAGTGGGAAAAGGTGGTGAAAAGTGGTGATAAAATTCAGTGGACACTATCTTTATAACCTTGATTCGAAGGGTCGCGTAAGTATTCCATCTAAGCTCCGTGAGGTAATATCAGAAAGATATACACCAGATAGACTCATAATAACAACAGATTTCGATAAATGTTTAGTAGCATATCCCCTTGAGAAATGGGCAGAGATCGAAGAGAAGATTGAATCTCTACCTACCATGAAAAGGGAAGTCAAGGTCTTTATGCGACACTTTATCTCAGCAGCTACAGAATGCGAACTTGATTCTCAGGGAAGGATACTGATCCCACCAGCACTCAGGGAATATGCAGGATTGAACAAGGAGGTATATATTATTGGTTTGACCTTTAAGATTGAGATATGGGACAGGGGGGAGTGGGAGAAGTTATCAAGCAGGGAAGAGCTGGAGAAGAGTGAGGGTATACTGGCAGATCTTGGGGTCCCTATCTGATGATTGGCGTTGTCAATCACATCCCTGTTCTTTTGAATGAAACAATTAACTATCTGAATCCAAAGAGGGGGGATATATACATAGATGGGACAATAGGCTATGGAGGACATGCAATTGAGATAATAAAAAGGATACTACCCGGGGGGAAGCTTATAGGTATCGATCGAGATGTAGATGTGATTGAGATTGCTAAAAAAAAGCTTTCCATTTATGGAGATGCAGTAAAGGTCATACATGGGGATTTTGGTGACATGATGGCTATAGTTTCAGAACTTGGTATAGCGGTGGTCAATGGGATCTTGCTTGACCTTGGTGTCAGCAGCCTTCAACTCGGTTCAAAGGGAAGGGGGTTTAGTTTTGATGATGATATATCACTTGATATGAGAATGGATAGAAGAAGCAAAATAACAGCATACGACCTCGTCAACAATCTTCCTGAGAAAGAACTTGCAAGCATTCTATGGAGGTTTGGAGAGGAGAGACAATATAGAAGGATTGCAAAGGCGATCGTAGAGTCAAGAAGAAAAAAACCTATAACAACAGCAAAAATGCTCTCAGAGATGGTCAGCGGTGTTTATAGAGGGAGGGGTAGACTGCATCCAGCTACAAGGATGTTTCAGGCATTGAGGATTGCTGTTAATGATGAACTCGGCTCACTTCAGAGGGGATTAAAAGATGGTATCTCGTTGCTGAAGAGCGGCGGTAGATTCTGTGTGATATCATTTCACTCACTCGAGGACAGGATTGTTAAGGATGTCTTCAGAGAATCTAAGCATCTGAAGGTATTGACCAAAAGACCGATTGTGCCTACAAAAGAGGAAATAGATAGAAATCCGAGGAGTAGAAGTGCCAAACTGAGGGTTGCAGAAAA
>JBFLZU010000110.1:36963-55255 GCA_040756155.1 Nitrospirota bacterium
AAAAGAAGGCATTGCAGATAGAGATAGCAACACTGAGTGCACCCGAGAGGATAGAGGTGATAGCATCAAACCATCTTGGTCTTACGACACCTGACAGGAAAAATATATATGTGGTTAAAAAAACCGATAAATAGAAGTCTGGAAGGTGCGAAGAATCGTGCCATAATGATAGGTATTATCCTTTCTTTATCCTTCTTCGTTATTATAATCCGTCTCTTTCATCTTATGATTCTTCAACACGATGAACTCACAAAAAAGGCAGATAAACAACACTACAAGGCAATAATAGTTGAGCCAAAGAGGGGCACGATATATGACAGGAAGATGCGAGAACTCGCGGTAAATGTGGATATCGAATCACTTTATGGTGTTCCTTCAGAAATGGAAAATCTTAAAGCAGTGGCTGTAAAACTTTCTGCAGTATTGAACAAGAATCCTTCAGATCTTATAAGGAGATTTGAGGAGCCAAAACCATTTATATGGATAGACAGAAAACTCGACCCAATCAGGGTAGAAAAGATTAAGGAACTCGATCTCAGCAATAGGGAGATCGGGTTTCTTACCGAAAGTAAAAGGTTTTATCCAAAACGGTTCCTTGCAGGTCAGGTACTTGGTTTTGCCGGCATTGATAATCAAGGACTTGAAGGGATAGAACTGAGCTATGAAAGGTATATAAGAGCGGGAGGAGGATGGAAGATCGTAGAACGGGATGCAACAGGTAGAGAGATATTTTCTACACGATCTAAGGGGTTACCTCCCGCTCCTGGCAATGATATTATATTGACCATAGATGAGACGATACAGTATATTGCAGAAAAAGAGTTAGATAAGGTAATGGCGAAGACAGGTGCGAGTGGTAGTGTAGCCATCGTCGCTGATCCAAAGAGAGGCGAGATACTTGCGATGGCGGTAAGACCTGAATTTAACCCAAATATTCCAGCAGCTTATCCTCCATCAGAACGAAAAAACAGAGCGATCACAGATATTTATGAACCTGGATCAACATTTAAGTTTATCATTGCAGCAGCCGCACTTGAGGAAGGGAAGGTAAACCTTTCTGATAGATTCGACTGCAGTAGTGGGGCGATAGAGGTTGGAGGCAAAGTTATACGGGATGTTCATAGAAATGGGGTTCTGACATTTGCCGAGGTTATCCAGAAGTCAAGTAATGTGGGGGCTATTCAGATTGCTGCGAGACTTGAAAAAGAGGCAATATTCAAGTATATAAAGTTATTTGGTTTTGGTGAGAAGACAGGTATAGACCTTTTGGGTGAGGTTGTAGGATTGGTGAAGGAACCATCAAAATGGTCTGCTACATCTATGGGGGCGATTCCTATCGGGCAGGAGATAGCCGTTACACCATTGCAGATGCTGATGGCACTCTCTACGATTGCAAATGATGGGTATCTGATGAAGCCTTACATTGTTTCTGAGATAAGAGACCACGAAGGCAAAGTTATAAATAAAACTTCTCCCCGTATAGTCAAGAGGGTAGTCTCTGAGGCTACTGTAAAGGTGCTCAAGGACATATTGGGGACAGTGGTTATGGAGGGAGGCACGGGAAGAAGTGCAGCGATAGAAGGAAATCCTGTTGCAGGAAAAACAGGGACAGCACAGAAATTCGATTTCTCCATCAGAAGATATTCAAAACAGAAATATGTTAGCTCATTTGTTGGTTTTGTGCCAGCCGATGATCCAAGACTGGCAATAATTGTGGTGGTTGATGAACCAAAGGGTGAGATTTATGGAGGACGTGTTGCTGCTCCTGTCTTCAAGAACATAGCAGAACAGTCTATGGCGTATCTAAATATTCCTGTAAATACAGGTATGCATGTGGTTTTTACTAATGCTAATGGTAATGATTCTTATGAGGTTCAATGATGATGCTAAGAGAATTAGTCTCAGCAATAGAACCCTTAAAAGTATACGGGGATATGGATAAAGAAATCACTGGTATATCCTGTGACTCAAGAAAAACAGAAAAGGGCAATCTCTTTGTAGCTATAAAAGGTTATTCAAAAGATGGACATCTTTATATACATGATGCCACCAGCAGAGGTGCATCAGCGATTGTTATTGAGGAATTTCATCAATCGATCCTGAATCAAGTTCAGGACCACAGTCGAAAGTCGACAGTCTTTATAGTGGTTCCAAATTCGAGACGGGCACTGGCCCTTCTTTCAGATAGATTCTATAACCATCCATCTAAAAATCTCAGGCTCATAGGGATTACAGGGACAAATGGTAAGACGACCACATCATATCTGATAAGGTCAGCACTTCACCAATGGGGTAGAAATGTCGGGCTTTTAGGGACGGTAGGCTATGTTATAGATGATGAAATAATAGAAGCACCAAATACTACCCCTGAATCATTAGACCTGCAGAGGTATCTGTCCCGAATGGTGAATTCCGGTATAACCCATGCTGTTGTAGAGGTCTCTTCACATGCCCTATCACTCAACAGGGTAGATGGGTGTGAATTTGATGTGGCAGTTTTTACCAATATCACACGGGATCATATAGATTTTCACTGTAGTATAGAGGAGTACATCCGTGCAAAAAGGATGCTCCTTGGTTATATAAAAAGGGAAGGATTTGCAGTAATAAATATAGATGACCGATGTATAAACGAATTTAGCAGCACCATTAGGGGAAATGTATTAACTTATGGTTTAAATGAAAAGGCAGATGTAATGGCGAGGTTATTACCTTCTATGAAAGAGAACGAAACTACACTCGCTATCAATACACCATCAGAAGGTTTTGAGACATCTACAACCCTGCTCGGCAGACATAATATCTATAACATACTTGCAGCCACATCAGCATGTGTTGCGCTTGGTGTTCCACTTCATGCGATAAACAATGGGATTAAGAGTCAAGGCTGTATTCCTGGAAGGCTTGAAAAGATTGACCTCGGTCAGGACTTTCTATGCATAGTTGACTATGCACACACAGAGGATGCACTGGAGAGGCTTATATGTACTGCGAGGGAGCTTATAACACAAGATTCAAAACTCCAAACTCCGAACTCTTCGCCTCGTATTATCACTATTTTTGGATGTGGGGGAAACAGAGACAGGGGGAAGAGGCCGCTTATGGGTAAAGTCGCATCTGAACTGAGTGATATCGTTATAATAACATCTGACAATCCGAGGGATGAAGAGCCACTTGAGATTATAAATGAGATAATATCCGGAATAAAAGGAGATAATTACTACGTCATTCCTGATAGAAAAGAGGCAATTAACTATGCGATAAATTGTGCCAGAAAAGGTGATACTGTTCTTATAGCAGGGAAGGGTCATGAAGACTATCAGATAATCGGAGGAAAAAGATATCCCTTTGATGACAGAAAAGTGGCAAGGGAGATGATAAAATCAAAATGCAAAAATCAAAATGCAAAAATCAAAATCCAAAATGACATATAAAAATTCAAAATTTTTATTATTTATCTTTGGATTTTGCATTGTAATTTTGATATTTGATTTTTTCTTTAACCGATGTTTACCGTAGAAGATATATTAAAAGCAACTGGTGGTAGACTCCTTAGAGGAGAAAAAGGATCCGTCTTCTCAGGGGTCTCAATAGATTCAAGGACAATAAAAAGTGGAGAACTTTTCATCGCATTGAAAGGTAACAGATTGGATGGTCATGATTTCATTGAAGATGCTGCAAAGAATGACGCAGCAGGAGTGATAATAAGTTCACCGTTCACCATTCATGGTTCACAGTTAAAGGAGAAGGCAGTGATGACGGTAGACGATACCTTATCTGCACTTCAGAAAATCGCCCATTACTGGAGGATGAAGTTTGACATACCTGTTGTGGCGGTGACAGGCACAAATGGTAAAACTACGACAAAGGAGATGATTGCTTCTATTATAAAAACAATGATGCCTGTTTTGAGCACCGAAGGAAATCTTAATAATCATATAGGTGTTCCACTTACTTTGCTCAGATTGAGAGAATCGCACAGGATTGCAGTGATAGAAATGGGGATGAGCAATACAGGGGAGATAAAGAGACTCTGTGAAATATCAGTACCGACAATAGGTGTTATCACAAATATCGGTCCTGCCCATCTTGCAACACTTGGTAATATAGAAAATGTTCTTAAAGCAAAGATGGAACTTGCAGAATCTGTAAGTGACACACTGATAATTAATGCAGATGATCCATATCTGTCCTCTTTCAGACTTCAGACTTCAGACTTCAGACTATTGACCTTTGGATTTGGAGAAAGTGCAGATGTAAAGGCGGAGGTGCTAAAAGACATCCATTTGTCCCTGCCGGGGAGACATAATATCTATAACGCCCTTGCATCATATGCAGTGGCGATTGCATTAGGGATAGATATAGAAAAGATAAAGAGTGGGCTTGAGTCGTTTAAATCAGTCAAAGGTCGCTCTGAGATATTGGAAATAAAGGGAAGGAAGATAATAAATGACTCTTATAATGCCAATCCCAAGTCAATGGAATCTGCTATAGAACTTCTTTTATCCATGAAAGGTAATGGAAAAGCAGTGGCTGTTCTCGGTGATATGTTTGAACTCGGAGCCGCTGGGGAAGATGCACACAAGGCATTAGGTTCATACATTGCAGATATTAAAAAAATCGATATATTTATCGCAGTAGGTACGCTTATGAGTATAGCTGCTGATAAGGCAAAAGAGGCAGGGATGCAGGAAGACTCGGTCCTTTTATTCGGTGACCCAGAAGATGTTGCAGAGGTCATCATGAATATAACGGATAAAGGAGATACCGTGCTCGTAAAGGGTTCGAGGGCAATGGCAATGGAAAGAATCATTGAAAGAATCGAAGATTGCGAAGCAATCGGAGGTCGTGAAACATTAGAACGTGACATCTCGTTTAAAAAGGTGGGTGTCTGAATGCTTTATCATCTTTTATATCCACTCCATACATTCTGGATAGGATTTAATGTCTTCAAGTATATAACATTCAGAACTGCCTATGCTATTATCACTGCACTCCTGATATGTTTTATATTTGGTCCGTGGGTAATTAATAGACTGAAGGCGCTCAAGATAGGTCAGCAGATAAGAGATGATGGACCGAAAACCCACATTAATAAGGAAGGAACACCTACAATGGGAGGATTGCTTATACTCGGTGCTATATTTATCCCTACACTTCTATGGGCTGACCTTACGAATAGATACATATGGATTGTGCTTTTAGCTGCTGGAGGTTTTGGTCTCATTGGATTTATCGACGATTATCTTAAGATAAAAAAGGGTAACTCAAAAGGCATGAAAGGTATATACAAGATTGTATTGCAGTTAATCATTGCGTTAATCATAGGCATGATACTTTATTTTGACCCGAAGGACCCTTACACCTCCATGCTCAGTATCCCATTCTTTAAAAAATGGCTCATAGACCTTGGATGGTTTTACATTCCATTTGCCATACTTGTTATAGTTGGCTCATCAAACGCAGTAAATCTCACAGACGGTATAGATGGTCTGGCTACAGGACTGGTTGGCATCGCAGCAGCCGCCAATGCAGGGTTTGTGTATGTCTCTGGACATGCCCAGTTTGCAAGATACCTTCAGGTATTATACATGCCTGGAATGGGTGAACTGACAATATTTTGTGGAGCTATGCTTGGCGCCTGTTTGGGTTTTCTATGGTATAACACCTATCCAGCAGAAATCTTTATGGGTGATGTTGGCTCCCTTGGTCTCGGAGGTGCTCTTGGCACCCTTGCGGTTATTACGAAACATGAGATCGTTCTTGCAATTGTTGGAGGGATATTTGTAATAGAGGCACTTTCGGTTATATTTCAGGTAGGTTATTTCAAACTTACAGGAGGGAAAAGGATATTCAAAATGGCTCCGATACACCACCATTTTGAACTTAAAGGTTGGTCTGAGCCAAAGGTTCTCGTTAGATTCTGGATTATAGGTATAATGCTTGCGCTCCTTTCGTTAAGCACGCTTAAACTAAGATAAGGGGTACCACAAAAATTGAAAATTTTTGGGGATCGGAATAGGAGGTTATAGCATGAGATTAAGGATGCTTGTATTTATATGGATAATGGTAATCCATAACCACGCTATAGCAGGGGCACCCCATTCAGGTGATATGACAGCTAAATCTGCTATTGCGATAGATGCAAAAACAGGAAATGTCCTTTATGCAAAAAAAACTATACTCAGACATCCTCCTGCAAGCACAACAAAGATAGTTACGGGGATTGTTGCTATCGAAATGACAGACAGATTTGACAGGATGGTAGTGGTAAGCAAGAATGCAGCATCAGTTCCATTAAGTAAGATAGGGCTACATGAAGGAGACCGCATTACTGTTGATGAACTGCTTTTGGGATCCCTTTTAAAATCAGGTAATGATGCAGCGGTCGCATTAGCTGAGAGTATCGCAGGCAGTGAAAAGGCGTTTGTTACTTTGATGAATAAAAAGGTGAAGGATATAGGTGCAAAGAATACCCACTTTATCAATTCTACAGGCCTTCCAGGAAAAGGACAGTATACAACTGTGTCAGACCTTGTAAAGATAATGGATTACGCCATGAAGAATCCAAAGTTTGCTGAGATTGTTGGAACACGTATCGCAGTAATAGAACCTGAGGGAAAGAAGGTGTTACTCAGAAATACCAATAAACTGCTGTGGATGTATGATGGTGCAACAGGTGGGAAGACAGGATATACAAAAGTTGCAAAACACTGTTTTGTAGGTGAGGCATCAAAGAACGGAAGCAGCGTTATAATTGCCCTTCTCGGGAGCAAAAATCTATGGGAAGACGCAAGACTTTTATTTGAGAAAGGGTTCGATATTATCTCAAGGAGGATGTTATGAACGACCTCAGGAAAACCTTTAATGAGAGAAATGGGTTTAAAGGTAAAAAGATAACTGTGGTCGGTGCCGCAAGAAGTGGCGTATCTGCATCAAATCTACTTGTCTCAAAAGGAGCAGATGTAACAATAACTGATATTAAAGAGGCTGTTCATCTTAGAACCTATCTTGAAAGATTAGATAAAAGAGTAAAGACATCTCTTGGAAGACACCAGCCTGATATCTTCACTAATGTAGATATGATTGTTATAAGTCCAGGGGTTCCTATGGGTATAGGGCCACTTTCGATCGCAATCAGGAATAATATCCCTGTGATAAGTGAACTTGAACTCGCATATAACTCTATTGATGTTCCCTTTATAGCGATAACAGGGACTAATGGAAAATCTACTACAACCATGCTAATCAGAGAGATACTTAAGGGTGCTGGATTAAATGTTTTTGTTGGTGGAAATATTGGCAATGCCCTCTGTGATATTTTCTCAACTCTCAACTCTCAACTCTCAACTCTCAACTATGTGGTAGCCGAGGTCTCAAGCTTTCAGCTTGAGGGTGTAAAAGACTTCAAGCCGCATATCGCATGTATACTGAACATTACACCAGATCATCTTGATAGATATAAAGATATGGATGAATATATGACAGCTAAGTCAAGGATATTCACCAATCAAGATAAAAATGATTTTCTTATATTGAATGCAGATGATCCTCTCACATGTTCTCTTACAAGAAGGGCGTGTTCAAATATAGTTTTATTTTCGCGATACAGACAACAGGCAAGAAAAAATACCCCCCTCGTTTGTCTAAATGGTGAAGAAATTATATATAAATCATCTGGTAAAAAAGAACTTATCTGTTCTCTTAATGAACTGAGGATTAAGGGTATCCATAACATCGAAAATGCAATGGCAGCAGTTGCTGCATCAATGCTTACAGGAATAAGTCTAGAGTCTGTAAGAAAAACCCTTAGAGAATTTGATGGCCTTGAACATCGTATAGAGTTTGTTTCTGAGATAGATGGTGTGGCCTATATAAATGACTCAAAGGGGACAAATGTAGGTGCTGTTGAAAAGTCAATCTTGAGTTTCACTGCTCCTGTTATACTAATAGCAGGAGGATTGGATAAGGGTGGAGAATTTACTCTTCTCAGGGAAACCGTCAGAGAAAGGGTTAAGGCGATGGTTCTTATTGGAGAGGCAAGGGACAAGATAAAAGCTGCACTTGGAGATCTCGTTGATACCTGCATCGCTGATTCGATGAGTGAAGCAGTAAAAATAGCATCAGTGCTATCTGTTAAGGGAGATGTGGTATTGCTGTCTCCTGCATGTGCGAGTTTTGATATGTTTAAAGATTATGAAGACAGGGGGAGACAGTTTAAGGAGTCGGTTAAGAATTTAAAAGGAATGACAGAAGGATTTAATGTATAGATTAATGCACGATAAGTTAACTTTTCATAGAAGGATTAATCTCAGGGGTTATCATTATGACCATATAATCCTTATGGCAACCCTCGCATTAATCGGTATTGGTTTGGCGGCGATTTACAGCTCCAGTGCAGTGATGGCTATGAATAAATATGGTAACCCGTATTATTTTCTGAGAAATCAGCTAATGTGGGTTGCTATTGGACTTTTAGGTATGTTCATTGGCATGAGACTCAATTACACAAAGCTCAAGGGTACAACTGTATTTTTATTGATATTATCTCTGATACTTCTGATACTTGTGTTGATACCAGGGATTGGAAGCGAGATAAATGGCGCAAGAAGATGGCTCAGGGCATGGTCATTCTCTTTTCAGCCTATAGAGATAGCAAAACTCAGTCTGATTATATATATCGCATATTACATAGAGAGGAAAGAAGATGTGATAAGGGATTTTAAATATGGTTTTCTTCCAGCGATTGTAGTATTGACGATATTCCAGATACTGATAATGCGACAGCCTGACATTGGTTCAGCATTCGTAATAGGTTTGTGCATTATAGTGCTCCTGTTTATAGCAGGTGCAAGAATTACTCATATACTTACACTTGCCCTTATTTCACTGCCTTATATCTATAAGATATTGTCCAGTACAGGATACAGAAAAAAGAGGATTATTGCATTTCTTGACCCTTGGAATGACTCTACAGGTGCGGGTTTTCAGATGGTGCAATCTTTCCTTGCACTTGGAAGCGGTGGGCTCTTTGGCGTTGGTATAGGTGAAGGTAAACAGAAACTATTTTATCTCCCAGAACCTCATACAGATTTTATCTTTTCTTTGATTGGAGAAGAGCTTGGTTTTGTGGGAGGAATAACAGTAATACTTCTGTTCTCTCTGATAATATGGAGAGGTTTGAAGATAGCATTAGGAGCAAGTGATGTATTCGGTATGTATCTTGCGCTCGGGATAACCATAATGATCGGTGGACAGGCGCTTATGAATCTTGGAGTTGTTACAGGGCTATTGCCAACAAAAGGGATTACTCTGCCATTCGTAAGCGCTGGTGGTTCTTCCCTTGTAGTGAGTATGACTGCTATCGGGATATTGTTGAGTGTGAGAAGAGTAGCACTCCAAAAAATCCAGAGATTTTCTTGTGATCAAAAAGGGACAGCCCAATGGTGAACCATTTATGCGTATAATAATAGCAGGTGGAGGGACAGGTGGTCATCTCTATCCTGGAATTGCTATCGCAGAAGAGTTAAAGAAAAGAGATATGAACAACGAGATCCTTTTTGTAGGTGCACCTTACGGGATAGAACAGAAGGTATTACCTAAGGAAGGTTATCAATTAAGGATGATCGATGTAAAGGGAATAGTAGGTCTCGGCATTAGAGGAAAAATGAAGGCTTTGACAAAGCTTCCTGTGGCATTCTATAAATCTTATCATATTATAAAGGATTTTAAGCCAGATGTAGTGGTCGGGGTTGGTGGATATTCTTCAGGTCCCATAGTGCAGGTTGCTTGCTTGCTTGGTATTCCAACATTGATCCACGAGCAGAATTCAATCCCAGGACTTGCAAACAGGATACTGGGTAGGTTCGTTGATGCGGTAGCGATAAGTTTTCCTGTATCAGCAAGCTTCTTTTCCACGAAGAAGGTTACATTTACAGGAAATCCAACGAGGAAAATATTCAGGACAATCTCGAAGGAAGAGGCATTAAGGAAGATGGGTATTGATGAAGGATTATTTGTAGTATTTGTGGTGGGTGGCAGTAAGGGAGCACACAGGATTAACTGCTTGATAGTTGAGGCGGCGGAATATCTCTCTTGTGCAAAAAATCATTTGCAGATTATTCATCAAACAGGTGATAAAGATCATCCATGGGTTGTTGATGAATACAATAAAAAGGGATTTAAATCAGTGGTTATTCCGTTTATAGAAGATATTGCTTCTGTATATGCGGTTGCCGACCTTGTTATTGCCCGTGCTGGTGCTTCAACGATCTCCGAAATAACAATCTCTGGAAAGCCATCAGTCCTTATACCGTATCCCTATGCCGCATCAAATCACCAGGAGATAAACGCACGAGTTCTCTCAGATTCCGGTGCCTCTGAAGTAGTTCTTGAAAGAGATATAGATGTAGAGAAATTCGCTGAGATGGTATTATCACTAATTCAAGATAAAAAAAGATTGGAGGATATGAGTAATAAGGCATCAATGCTTGGAAGGAGTGATGCTGCAGAAAAGGTGGTGGACCTGATTTATAGGATTCAGAAAAAATAGCCGAGGCATCCCTGGCCTGACGCCAGGACAGGCTTGCCTCGGATAGTCAGGCAACCCCGTATTAAATACGGGGCTGACCTATTTTCTCAAACACGAAGAGTTTAAAAGTTAAATATGTTCAGGAAGATTAAACACATACATTTTGTCGGGATTGGTGGTATCGGTATGAGTGGTATAGCAGAAGTGATGCTTAATCTTGGTTATATCGTTAGTGGTTCTGACATCAAGGAATCAGATGTGACACGGAGATTGAGAGACCTTGGTGGAGAAATATATATAGGACACAGAGCAGAGAATATCAGAGGGGTACATGTTGTGGTTGTATCTTCCGCTATCAAAAAAGAGAATATTGAAATTATCGCGGCAAAGGAGAGACTCATACCTGTTATACCACGGGCAGAAATGCTGGCAGAACTGATGAGGCTTAAATATGGTGTGGCTGTTGCAGGAGCACATGGAAAGACCACAACAACATCTATGATTTCATCTGTGCTTGGTGCAGGTGGTTTTGACCCAACGGTAGTCATAGGAGGGAAACTTAACATACTCGGGACAAATGCAAAGCTCGGACAGGGAGATTTTATGGTTGCAGAGGCAGACGAAAGTGATGGATCGTTCTTGAGCCTCAGTCCCACAATTGCTGTAGTTACAACTATAGACAGAGAACACCTTGATTTCTATAAGGATATAGGGGAAATAAAAAGGGCATTCCTTCAATTTATAAACAGTGTGCCCTTTTATGGTGTGGCTATACTGTGTCTCGATGATAAACACATACAAAGTCTAATACCATTTATGACAAAGAGATACGCCACCTATGGAGTTTCAACACAGGCAGATTTTGTGGCAAAAAATATAAAGGTGCGTGAGATGGTAACGGAATTTGAGGCACTATCCAAGGATAGAAGTTTAGGCAGATTCAAAGTAAATCTTCCTGGCGTCCATAATGCCTATAATGCCCTTGCATCTATCGCAGTAGGTTTGGAACTTGAAATCGATATTGAGACTATCCGTGAGGCACTTGCAGATTTTAACGGTGTGCATAGAAGGTTTCAGTTGAAGGGGATTGTTGGCGGTATAATGTTAATAGACGATTATGGACACCACCCTACGGAGATAAAGATGACACTGAGTGCAGCAAAGGATGGATGGGACAGGAGGACTGTTGTGTTGTTTCAGCCCCATCGCTATACAAGAACAAAAGACCTGATGGAGGATTTTTCAACAGCATTTTATTTAGCAGATAAACTTGTCCTTACAGAGATCTACCCTGCAGGTGAAGAAAAGATAGATGGGGTCTCTGCGTATAATCTCTACAAGGGCATAAAAGAACATGGTCATAAAGATGTAATCTATATAGGGGATAAAGAGAAGATTGTAAGGTATCTTATTAAAGAACTAAAAGACGGAGATATATTTATAACACTTGGAGCAGGAGATGTATGGAAAATAGGAGAAGAGATACTAAAGAAGTTAGAAGTGAGAAGTGAAAAGTGAGAAGTTAAAAGTTAAGGAAGGGGTTAGAGTTGGAAATAAGATACAATGAGCCAATGAGCAATCATACATCATTCAGGATTGGTGGACCTGCGGAAATGATGGTCTTTCCTGATAACCTGCCTGAACTGAAACACATAGTCTCTGATGTAAGGTCAAAGGATCAGCCTGTATTTATTCTTGGAAAAGGCACTAATCTGCTGGTAAGGGATGGTGGTATAAAGGGTGTCGTTATAAATTTCATGAATCTTAACTCAATGAAAATTGTTAAAGAATGTGAGCATGAGATACTCATTTATATTCAGGCAGGGGCATCCATATCAGATCTGATAAGGTTTTCTATAAGTCATGGATTTTCAGGTATAGAGTTTTTATCTGGTATACCTGGAAGCATTGGTGGTGCCATCTGTATGAATGCTGGTACTGCTGAGAAAGGGATAGGGAATATAGTAGAGACTGTTACCGTTCTGACAGAGAATACTTTGATGCGGAGACTGAGGAAGGATGAACTTTCTTTTGGCTACAGGAGTTCTAATATTCAAGATGGATGGATTATTCTGTCGACAATACTGAAACTGGTAAAAGACGATCCTGACAGGGTAAAAGAAAGGGTAAATAAAGTTCTTGCTGAAAGGTCTGCTAATCAGCCTAAATGGGTTTTATGTGCTGGTTCAATATTTAAAAATCCCAGCGGGTATACTGCTGGAAAGATAATCGATGAACTTGGGCTAAAGGGTAAGAAAATAGGTGGTGCAGAGGTGAGTCATGTTCATGCCAACTTTATTGTAAATACAGGGAATGCTACAGCATCAGATGTTATTGGACTGATAGGTTTCATAAAAAAAAAGGTCAGAGAAGCAAGGGGCATAGAACTTGAACTGGAGATAAAGATAGTTGGGGATGAGTGACAGAAGACAGAAGACAGAAGACAGATATCAGACGAAGACGATTAAGGAGTTGAAGAAGAAGCGAATAGGTGTGTTGATGGGTGGGTTATCCACGGAAAGGGAGGTATCGCTCAGGACGGGTATGGCGATAAAGGATGCACTGAATGAAATGGGTTACAATGTATTTGCGATAGATGTAGGAAGAAACATAGCAGAGGTGCTTATACAAAATAAGATAGAGGTTGCATTTATTGCACTTCACGGTAGTTTCGGGGAAAATGGTGCAATTCAAGGGCTTCTTGAGGTAATGGGTATACCCTATACAGGTTCAGGTGTGCTTGCATCGGCGCTGGCTATGGATAAGATAGCATCCAGAAAGATGTTCGAATACCACAGGATACCAGTGCCACCATTTGTAGTCATAAGTCGTCAGTCGTCAGTTGTCAGTCAAAAGACTCTCGACTATCAACTCCAGACTATTGACTTCCCATTTCCATGGGTTGTGAAACCTGCTGCCGAAGGCTCAAGCATAGGTGTGAGCATAGTCTCTGACGAAGCTGAACTCAAGAGTGCTATGGATACTGCTTTCAGTTTTGGGGAAATGGCCATCATCGAAAAATACATAGATGGTAAAGAAATATCTGTAGGGATACTCAATGATATGGCACTTGGTTCGGTTGAGATAAGACCCAAAAAAGGTTTTTACAGTTATGAGGCAAAATATACTGCAGGGAAGACAGAATATATACTTCCACCTGAAGTTCCAGAGGCTGTTTATAGGGATATACTGGATATAGGACTCCGTGCACACAGGGCATTGGGGTGTAGTGGTGCGACAAGGGTTGATACGATAGTTGATAAGGAGTGGGTGACATATATGCTTGAGGTTAATACACTACCTGGTATGACTGCAACAAGTCTTTTGCCTAAGATAGCATTGGCTGCAGGGATAGATTTTAAGAGTCTTGTTGAGAATATCCTGTTGGGTGCAATAAAGGGAACCCCTAAAAAAAGGAAAGCCACCCCTTGAATATTATAAATAACAGGAAAAAATGGAAAGATAAAAGCCCCCCACAGAAGGGGTTTCCCAAAAATCGAAGATTTTTGGGACTTGAGAGATATGAACCGTCTGCTTCATACAAGAAGAGATCAAAATTTGCCACCCTGTTGATAGCCCTGCTATTAGTTATAGTATTTATCCCTATCGGCTATCTTATTTATGCTTCATATCATGCCTTTGCGAATCTTCACCTTTTTGATCTTCGTTATATAAATATTAAAGGAAATATCCATATATCAAAGGAAGATATCTTTAACCTGGTGAAGGTAAAGGAAGGAGATGATTTATGGCGGCTTTCATTGAAGGAAAAACAAAAAAGCCTGCTCTCCTCTCCATGGGTAATGGATGCATCTTTATCCCGCATACTTCCAGACAGACTCGAGATTACTATAAAGGAAAGAGAACCTTTAACATTTATTGATAGTAATGGGAATCTTTATCTTGCTGACAGTGAAGGGGTTATACTTAAACAGCTACAGGAAAAGGGTATATTTTCGCTACCAGTAATAATTGGCGTAAATTCTGAGAAATTGCGCGAAGGAGTACAGTTGGATTCTAAAGGTGCACTCGAGGCAATCGGTCTGATTAAGACAATTAAGACGATGGGGATTATAGGGGATATAACTTCTCTGGATGAAGTATCGGTAAATGCAGAGAATCCAGAAAATATTATACTTTATTTGAATGGAGTTGAGATCAGGATAGGAATAGGAAATTATTCCAGAAAGCTTGAGAAACTGAAGGATATTGAATCAGAGATAAAGAATAAAGGACTCATAGCAAGCTATATAGATCTCAGATTCCCTGGTAAGGTGATCATTCGTCCACTCTCAGATCAAACTGAGTCGATTCCACGGAAAGGACGCCACAGAAAGATTGTAAAGGATTCTAACATTATCGGAGAATATAGAAATGGGTAAGAAGAACGATCTTGTTGTAGGACTTGATATTGGGACAACAAAGGTATGTGCGATTGTTGGAGAAATTCGTAATGAGAGTATTGATATAATTGGCATCGGTTCACATCCATCGAGGGGACTCAAGAAGGGGGTTGTTGTTAACATAGAAGGCACGGTAGATTCTATCAGGAGGGCTGTTGAAGAGGCTGAACTTATGTCAGGTGAGGATATAAGGAGTGTGTATGTGGGGATTGCAGGAGGACATATAAAGGGATTTAACAGTCGGGGTGTAATTGCCATAAAGGATAAAGAGATAAAAGAATCCGATATAAAAAGGGTGATAGATGCAGCAGCGGCTGTTTCTATACCTGTTGATAGAGAAATTCTTCATGTGTTACCGAGGGAATATATAATCGATGAGCAGGAAGGCATAAAAGAGCCACTCGGCATGAGTGGTGTGAGGTTTGAGGCAGAGGTTCATATCGTTACAGGTGCTGTCACATTGGTGCAGAATCTTATAAGGAGCTGTCAGAAGGCAGGGCTTGATGTAATGGATATAGTCTTACAACCATTGGCTTCTGGAGAAGCGGTATTGTCTAATGAAGAAAAAGAACTCGGTGTGGTTGTCATCGACTTAGGTGGTGGTACTACAGATATTGCGATATTTCTCGAAGGAGGTATCTGGCATACAGGGGTACTTGCAGTTGGTGGAAATAATTTTACAAATGATATTGCAATAGGACTAAGAACTCCGAGTATAGAGGCTGAGAAGATAAAGAAAAAATATGGATGTGCCTATACAGAGCTTGTTCGAGAAGATGAGACCATAGAGGTTCCAGGTGTCGGGGGCCGTTTACCAAGGATATTACAAAGGAGAAATCTCTCTGAGATTATTCAACCGAGGGCAGAAGAGATATTTGAACTGGTAATGCGTGAGATCAAAAGAACAGGTTATGAAGATATGATTGCATCCGGTGCTGTTATTACAGGGGGTACAGCAATAATGGAAGGCATACCAGAGGTAGCAGAACAGGTTCTTGACCTCCCTGTTCGAAGGGGTATTCCAGCTAATATTGGTGGTCTCGTAGATGTTGTTAGTAATCCTATGTATGCGACAGGTGTAGGTCTTGTCTTTTATGGTGCAGGTGAAGCGAAAGAAAGCATGAGAAAGAGATTCTCTGGAGACAACATCTTTGGAAGGGTTCTCGGCAGGATGAGAGAATGGTTTGAGGGATTTTTCCTTTAGGAACTTAAGGAAGGAGGGAATTGCTATGTTTCAATTAGAGGAAAAAATAGAAAATGCTGCAAAGATAAAGGTTATCGGGATTGGAGGGGGAGGAGGCAATGCTGTAAACACAATGATCGCCTCTAACCTTCAAGGTATTGATTTTATCGCGGCTAACACAGATCTTCAGGCCCTTGGAACATCGCTTGCACCGACAAAGATACAATTAGGTGCAAAACTCACAAAAGGGCTCGGTGCAGGCTCTGATCCAGAGATAGGGAGACAAGCAGCCATTGAAGACAGTGAATTAATCGGGGAGATGTTCTCTGGTTCGGATATGATATTTATTACAGCAGGTATGGGAGGTGGCACAGGAACAGGGGCTGCACCCGTGATTGCTAACATAGCGAGGGAATTAGGTGCACTAACTGTTGCTGTTGTGACAAAGCCCTTTATCTTTGAAGGAAGACAACGGGCAAGGAATGCCGAGGAGGGTATAAAAGAATTAAAAAAACATGTAGATACTGTTATAACAATACCAAATCAGAGGCTCTTTGATGTTATAGACAGGAATACGAGTGTTATTGATGCCTTCAGGGTGGCGGATGATGTATTGAGGCAGGCAGTCCAAGGAATATCTGACCTTATTATGATTCCTGGGCTTATAAATCTCGATTTTGCCGATGTAAAGACTATCATGTATGGTATGGGACGGGCAGTGATGGGAACAGGGAAAGGTAGCGGAGAAAACAGGGCGCTGGAGGCAGCACAGAAGGCAATAGCAAGTCCACTTATAGAAGAAGGCTCAATAAATGGTGCAAAAGGTGTGTTGATTAATATCACAGGAGGAACAGACCTCTCTCTCTATGAAGTAAATGAGGCATCCACACTTATACAGGAGGCTGCTGATGATGAGGCAAACATTATCTTCGGCTCTGTGATAAATCCTGATATGAAAGAGGATGTCGTTGTGACAGTGATAGCAACAGGATTTGATGGCAAGTCGAATAATGAACAATCCTCTGTGCGTCCTATTTCTGTTGTTTCAGATATCCATGTAAAGAAAACAGTTTCCTTTCCTAAGAGATCTAATGGCGAGGTGCCTCGCTCGGTCTTGAGTAAAGATCCAGATTTTATCTTTAACTCCGAGACATCACTCTTTGATAAAGAAGAATTGGAAAGGGAAGGTATAGAGTACGATGACGATCTTGATGTGCCAACATTTATCAGAAGAAGGGCAGAGAAATAAGGATTAAGGAGTAAGGGGTAAGGATTAAGAACCGAGGGGGAGGAACATATATGTGAGTCGCAGACTTTTTGATAAGGCAAAGAGACTCCTGAAAGATGAAAATGGAACAATCTACAAGGAACATGGTGGAAGAATCACAGTTGCCCTTGCATATCCTAATACCTACTATGTAGGTATGTCAAATCTCGGCTTCCAGACAGCGTACTGGCTTTTTAATAGAAGGAATGATGTTGTCTGTGAGCGGGTCTTCTATCCAGATGATGAAGATATTGAAGAATTTGGGAAGGTAGGAACACAGCTCTTTACAATCGAATCGCAGAAGTATATAAGAGATTACGATATTATTGCTTTCTCCGTATCTTTTGAAAACGACTACCCAAGAATCATCAAGATGCTAAATCTTGCTCGAATACCATTAAAAAGAGACGATCGAAACAATCATCCAATTATGATACTGGGTGGTATATCTGCATTTTTCAACCCCGAGCCCATAGCAGATTTTTTCGATGCGGTCTTTGTGGGTGAAGGTGAGGATTTGATTGATGAGTTCATAGAGTTCTATAAAGGAGAGGGTGGAAAGAGCTTCTCCAGAAAGAACAGAGATGATTTTTTTAAAAGACTCGCAATCTCTATATCTGGCATCTATGTGCCTTCTTTATATAGTATTTCTTACAACGATGACAGAACAATTAAAACAGTAACCGCTGAAAAGGATATTCCTCTCAGAGTAACCAGGAGATTGACAAAGGATATAAACAGGCTTGAGGTATTAAACAGGATAACTACATCAAATACAGAATTTGGTGATATGATGCTTGTCGAACTTAACAGGGGATGTGGTAGAGGATGTCGATTCTGCATGGCAGGGTTCATTTACAGACCACCGAGATATAGAAGTCAAGAGAGTATAATAAAAATAGTTCGGA
>JBFLZU010000110.1:55355-59884 GCA_040756155.1 Nitrospirota bacterium
GTTCGGAGTTACAGATGCAAAGGTAGGACTGGTTGGTGCAGCTGTTTCGGATCACCCTGAGATAGATAGTATTTGTTCTCAACTGTCGAAACTCGGCATTCGTATATCGGTTTCTTCCCTTAGAGCAGATGCTATTACAGATAGAATTGCTGACACCCTTGTTTCGAGTGGACATAAGACTGTCTCACTTGCACCTGAAGCAGGCTCTGAAAGGTTAAGGAAGGTAATCAAAAAAGACCTAAGAGAGGATGATATATTGCGTGCGGCAGAGATCATATTCAGTAAAGGTATACCAAATCTTAAACTCTACTTCATGATAGGTTTGCCAACAGAGACGATAGAGGACATTGATTCAATAGTCACTCTTACAAAAAAGGTGCATGATATCCAGCTTTCTGCAGGGAGGATAAAAGGAAGCATAGGGAGAATTACCCTGAGCGTTAACTGTTTTGTTCCAAAACCATTTACACCATTTCAATGGTGCAGTATGAATAGTATTGAAGACCTTAAAGTCAAACTAAAATATCTCAAGAAGTCTATCTCAGGTATCAGAAATACGAATATGATACATGACTTACCAAAATGGGCTCATCTTCAAGGGATGCTATCGCGTGGGGATAGAAGACTCAGTGGAGTACTTGAACGGATGATTAAGATAGATGACTGGCGAAAGGATGCAAGCGATACAGGTATTGACCCCTCATTCTATACGATGCGTGAAAGGTATATGGATGAGGTTTTTCCTTGGGAGATCATAGATATTGGTGTGAAAAGGGAATATCTCTGGAAGGAATATCAAAAGGCGATGTATAATATAACTTGAATTACCTATTCGCTGATTACGACTTGTATGCTTTAAAAACGAAGGAGGTATATTATGGATATAATGGAACAAAAGAGAAAAGAGATGAAGAAAGAGTTTTTGGCACTAACACCTCTTGAACGAATAAAACAGATGAATGCCCTCTTTAATGACATCATCTTATTAAAAGCGAAGACAAAAGGCGTAAAAGAATATGAAGTCTATAGAAGATACATTAAGACTCGTAAATAATACCGTCCTGTCTCTTAGCAAGCATACTAAGATTAGCATTGCCCTTATTGGTGGATATGCTACAATTGCCCATGGAGTAGAGAAGACAACCGCAGATGTAGATTTTTGTATCTATACAGAAACCATTTACAGAAAAGAGACCCTTACCTTTATTGAACTGCTCAAAAAAGTAATACCAGATAATTTTGAAATACGTTTTATAGAAGGAAGCAAGATCGCGGATGATCCATTTAAGCATGATGTCATCTTTATGGATGATAGAGCTGGCGAGTATCCAAGAATTGATCTTATCATTGCAAAATATAAATGGGAATTAGAAGGCTTAGAAGAGGCAAAGCCATTGGAAGATATACTATTTCCAGTGCTGTCAAAACCTTATCTTGTTACAATGAAACTAAAAGCTGGTAGCCTAAAGGATGACAGTGATATAGTTGGTCTCTACGAACCGATGACAGCACAGGAAAAGAAAAAGGCATTTAAACTCGCAAGGCTAATACATAGAGACAAAAAGTTGAAAAGTCTTCTTGCCTATGAGAAACCCAGACAAGAGAAAGAAAATAAAAGTCTACTTATAAGGCAGGAATACTCTGAAGAATAATATGGGGTTTTCTATCGCAGAGAACCTGAAAGCAGTTAAAGAAAGAGTAAAGGCCACTGCTCTCAGGGCAGGAAGGGATCCTGATAATATAAAGATAGTAGTTGTCACAAAGACAATTGATATAGACAGGATAATGGAGGCTATAAGTGCAGGGGCAGAGATACTCGGCGAAAACAGGGTGCAGGAAGCACAAAAAAAAGTTATGAGTGATGAGTTAAGAGTTATGAGTGATGAGGTTGAGTGGCATCTGATCGGGCATCTTCAGACGAATAAGGTAAAGATTGCAGTGAGGTTATTTGACCTGATTCATTCGGTTGATAGTCTCCATCTTTCAAGGGAGATAGATGGACAAGCAGAAAGTATCGATAAGATACAGGATATACTTATAGAGGTAAATGTTTCAGCGGAAAAGAGCAAATATGGAATAAAACCAGAAGAATTAGAGGAATTTCTTAAAGATGTATCAGCATTTAAAAATCTGGATGTTAAAGGACTCATGACCATGCCACCTTTTTCGGAAAACCCAGAGGATTCAAGATATTTTTTCAGGCATCTGAAAAAACTTTCACAAGAAGCAGGATTGAAAGAACTTTCTATGGGTATGTCGAATGATTACGAGGTAGCAGTGGAGGAAGGTGCTACGATGGTCAGAATAGGAACAGCGATATTTGGGGAGAGAAAATAAAAGTGTTGATTCGGTGTATTATAAGTGTTACACTATAAAAAGAGGTAGTCTATTATGCCAACAAAAAATCCGAGGATTAATGTAGTTCTGGAAAAGCCACTTTACAAGAGCGTTCAGCATCTTGCAGAGAAAGAAGGGGTATCACTCTCATTAAAAGTCCGTGACCTAATAAAGGAGGCATTAGAATTGGAAGAAGATATTGCATTGTCCTTACTTGCTGAGAAAAGGGAACGAACCTTTGATAGAGCAAAAGCATTGAAACATAATGAGGTCTGGTAGTCTTGCCTTTTGAGCTTAGATATCATCCTGATGTTAAGACAGTTGATATGCCATTGCTCAATGAGAGGCTTAAAAAACGTATTAAAAATGCTATAGAATCTCGTCTTATGACTGCTCCTCATCAATACGGTGAGCCCTTAAGAAAGACCCTTAAAGGGTATTGGAAATTAAGGGTTGGGGATTACAGGGTAGTATTTAAAATAGTAAATAATGAAGTATGGATACTCGGTATTATCCATAGAAAACATGTGTATGAAATGATGGAGAAAAGGGTATCAAAAGGATAGCTTATGCCAGATATTAAATCCAATGAAAGAGAATTCATGAGCCAGGTAATATCCTGGCTGAATGAGTTTAACACCGAGGTAGTTTTTTACATGGCAAGGTAAAATGTTATAATTCAAGCTAAGTATGGCAAAAGGTGCTCATAAATATAAAACACCAGAAGAATTTGAGACAGCTGGATATATAAAAGATTATATCACTAGTGAATATATCTCTGGCAAACCTGAAAATATTGAGGCAAAAGTAGTCTTTGAAGAGCGGCTACACAAAGAATACGGTTATGACCTTAATCAGATGCAGCCCGAATTCAAAATCCAGAAAGGCAGTGCACTTATTGGCCCTGCTGATATTGTAGTCTTCCACGATGTAAAAGATAAAACACAGGACAATATCTACATAGTCGTTGAATGCAAAAGAAAAGAGCGGACAGACGGAATACAGCAACTTAAAACCTATCTTGCCCCTTTGACTGCTGCGAAATATGGCGTATGGTTTAATGGTGTAGAAACTGTTTATCTCAAGAAACTTGATAAAGCTCCATACTTCAAACCTATTCCAAACATTCCTAAAAAAGGAGAGACCTTAGAACTTCCAAAGAAAAGCGAACTAAAGCCTGCCACGGAACTAAAATCTGTCTTTGAAACCTGCCATAACTATATCTATGCAAATGAAGGTCTCCTTAAGGAGAAGGTCTTTAATGAGGTTTTAAAGATACTCTTTCTGAAGATAGTGGATGAGAGAGACTATTCAAGCGCCGTTGCGAGATTTGGAATCACAGAAGAAGAAAATGACCTCCTCATAGAAGGTAAGGGTAACTCCTTTATATCACGTATGGAAGAACTCTTCGCCGAAGTAAAGAAAAGATATGGCGATGTCTTTACATCTGATGAAAGGATAAACCTAAAACCTGTAACACTTGGTTTTGTTGTCGGACAGTTAATGTATTTTGATCTCAGAAAGACACCTGCTGATGTAAAGGGAACAGCATTCCAGACCTTTGTCTATGCTCATCAAAGAGGAGAAAGGGGTGAGTTTTTCACTCCTGATCCAATAGTTAGGCTAATGGTGGAGATGCTAAATCCAAAATCTAATGAGATAGTCTTTGACCCTGCCTGTGGTTCGGGTGGTTTCCTTGTGGCAGCTATGAAGCATGTCTGGAAACAAATAGAAAAGGTAGTAAAAGACCCTGGGGAACTCAGAGATGCTCAACTTTCATATGCTATTGATAAAATAAGGGGAATGGACTTTAACCCCGACCTTGCAAGGGTATCAAAGATGCGGATGGTTCTTGAGGATGATGGACATACAGGGGTTTTCTCTGCCAATGCCCTCGATGACTTTGAAATAATATCAAGAACAGCCCATGAAATGGGTGCTACAAAGGTTATAAAAAGTAGATTTGATGTTATCCTCACAAATCCCCCTTTTGGAACTAAAGGAAAGGTTACTAATCGGGAGATACTAAAAAACTTTGAACTCGGCCATAAATGGAAACTGAATAAAGAGACAGGACAATGGGAAAAAGAAAGTAAACTCTTTGATGGACAGGTTCCAGATATTCTTTTTATAGAAAGATGTCTTGATTATCTTGATGTTCGTGGAAGGATGGGGATTGTTATCCCTGATGG